>CAJYBL010000107.1 GCA_913064995.1 uncultured Alphaproteobacteria bacterium | reverse complement strand
GTATAGCTTTTTGTTGACCGGTTGTTAACGTTAAACCCCTGCCTGAAATCATCCCAATGCGATGGTTTACTGATAAGGAATGTGGCTCCCCGGGACGGATTCGAACCGCCGGCCAAGCGATTAACAGTCGCTTGCTCTACCGCTGAGCTACCGGGGATTAGTGCCTTGCCAAGCGTTATACAGAACAAAAATTGATATGCAAGCCCGTTTTCGAGCAAAATCACTCATTGCCAGCGAAAATGGGAGCCCAGATTGGGGAAACCGCGACCATTAACGATCAAGAGCGCCAAGGGCCGTGGCAAGTCGTCCAATATCATCATCGTCAAGTGTTTTTGCGCTAAGCGTCAGAATATCATTCAAGGGGCGTGACGCGCTTGATCGCGCATAAGACGGGTCATAATGCGTTTCCAACAAATTATGAATAAAGCTGTGCCAGTCGCCAGCCTTGATTGTTGTTTCCCATAGATCAAAAATCGCGTTGCTGTAACGCTGGCGAAGCCCCATCAGCAATTCGATAAGATGATCAGGCTGTTCGATGATATGGCGATAATCGCGTTGCAAAAAGGTAATACGGGCGTCAATTGGAGCGGTCAGGTTCACGCGGCTTGCTTGTCTCATTGATGTCCACAACGCCGAGGGAACATGGATTTGCCCGATTTTATTGCTCTCAGCCTCAATAAAGATAGGGCGGTCAGTGCTAAAATTCTGCAAAGCGGCGCATAGGCGCGATTCAAACAAACGCTGGGCGGGTTGCGGTGATCCGGGTTCACTGCCAAGAAGCGAGCCTCGGTGGTTTGCCAGACCTTCGAGATCAAGCACCTGAAGCCCGTTTTCAGCAGCCGAACGCAAAATGTAGGTTTTTGCCGTACCGGTTGGCCCAGATAAAACGATCAGTCGAAATTTTGCAGGCAGACGATCAAGGTCATCAAGAACTGCCTTTCGATAGGATTTATATCCACCCTCAATCACGGCGCTATGCCAACCGATATCACTAAATATCTTTGCCATAGCGCTGCTTCGCTGACCTCCACGCCAGCAATAGACAAGCGGGCGCCAATAACGATCTTTTTTGGCAAGATCAGTTTGAAGATGACTAGCAATATTTTGCGCCACCAAAGCCGCACCTGAACGTTTTGCCTCAAACGGATTGATTTGTTTGTAGATCGTGCCAATTTCGGCGCGCTGAGCATCATCCAAAACCGGCAGATTAATCGCCCCTGGCATATGGTCATCGAGAAATTCGGATGGCGAGCGCACATCAATGATGTTGTCAAACCCTGTTTTCTTGAGCAAAGCAAAATCAGGCGCAATGCGGGTGATTGGTGCCGTCATTTGCTGCGCCGCTCAGCGGCATTTTTTGCCGCGTAAATTGCCGCCGTTGGTGAATTTGCTGTCATCATGGTGTTTTTACATATTTCCGGTTAGATGAACACCGGCATTGGTGAAATCAAGCGTGCCAATGATTGCCGCCGTCTGCCCATCTTTATGCAGCGTTGCAACAAGTCGATTAGCGATACCTCGGGGAAACACACCAAGCAAGCCACCACTGGTCTGAGGGTCAAACAGCGTTTCAATGTGCGCATCAAATTGCTTGCCAGCATCACCGTTAAGGCCACTTGCATCAATTTGCACGGCGGCACGATTCTGGTCATGCAGGCTTGATTTTATGCCTAATGATAACAGCGTCAGAGCACCATCAAGCAACGGCAGCGATGACAGATCAAGGCGGCAACCGCTGGCGCCAAGGCGAAGGCTTAAATTCTGCGCATGGCGTGCGAGTCCAAAACCGGTAATATCGGTGGCACCCAAAACGCCTTTTTTCAAAAAATGCTTTGCTGCTTGATGGTTTGATACGGCCATTTGCCGAATAGCGTCATCAACCCATTGGGCCTTGGTAACAAGCTTCATATGGCCTGCCATGATCACGCCAGTACCAAGCTGTTTGGTGAGAACAAGAACAAGATCATTGCCGTAACCAACATTGACAGAACCCGTATCGACAGAACCTGCGTTAACAGGTGCCACTGACGGCTTTTGCTTGCTATGACCGGTGACCGAAAACCCAACCGACAGGGCACCGCCTTCGCTTGTATGGCCGCCAGTGAGCTTCACACCTGCCTCGCTAAGCGCAAATAGACCACCAGCCAGTATCTGCGTTAATTGGTTGGTCTGGATTGATAGATTAGCCTCGGGAAGATTGATAATGGCCAAGGCCGATGTAGGGGTGGCAAGGGCGGCATAGAGATCGCTTAATGCATGAACCGCAGCAATGCGGCCAAGCATAAAGGGGTCTGAGACAATTTCAGATAAGACATCGACCGATTGAACGATCTGATGTCCAGCTGGCGGCGACTCCATGATTGCCGCATCAGTTTCAATGCCCACTTCAGGCATCAAGGCAGGATCAGCTCCATTCGACAAAGCCAGACTGATCGCATCTTCAAGCGCATTTGCCAAAACGGTATGACTGGCCTTAGCGGCACAACCAAGACAACGCATTGTCGCAAAAACAGGATCGTCGTGATGCTGAATTGAATCACCATCAGGTCCCGGATCAACAACAGTATCAAGACCGGCAAAAGGCTGGGGCGGTGGCGGGGTTGGCATGGTCAATTGTTGATATTTCGCCATGAACCGGCGATCAATCCAGTATTTCAGGGCCAAAAACCCATCAGCCTTAAAGCCAAAGTGCCCCCAAGAAGCAATGGCTCGATTATCTGCTGTGCCAATAATCGCAAGATAACGCTTTTGTGCCGACCAGCGTTTTAACGTGTGACCATGCAGATATTTGCGAAGGTTTTTGGCAAGAACAGGCCCTGCACGAACTGCAAAGACACCAGCTCTTGGCCGCTGGCTGCCGCTAATTGTGGCAATATCACCTGCGGCAAATATATTGGTGTGGCTATTTGATTGAAGTGTTGGTTGAACAGCGATAAACCCACTATCATCCAGCGCAAGGCCGGTTGCGCTGAGCCAGCGCGGTGGGCGCACAGCCGAGACCAAAAAACAGGCGTCAAACGCATCACTGGTTTTGTCACCAAACCAGATCATGCCAGCGTCAATCTTTTCAACAGCGCGACCAAGCTGAAGCTTTATACCAGCATCAAGAAGCGAACCAAACATCAGATGACTGGCACGCGGTGCCATTTGCGGCATTAGTTTTGTTGACCTGCTATATAACGTCATTTGTGGTGAGGCTCCATGATTGCGCCAACGTTTATTGAGCGCCAAAGCCAATTCGCATCCCGCCGCACCACCGCCAATAACGGCAAGCCGGTTTGGCAATCCGGCGGCGAGAAGATCGTCAAAGGTCTTTTGAAATTCGGCAATTGGTTTAACCGGAATCACATGATCAGCTGCGCCTTCAATGGCGGCAAGGTCGGGCTGGCCACCAATATTGATCGACAAGATATCGAAATGCACCGGCGGTCGATCATCAAACAGCAATTTGTGCCCATCAGCATCAATTCCGGTACAAGGCGCAACAATCAGGCGCGCTCCAGAAAACTGGGCTAGATGCGCCAGATCAATGTGAAGATCATCCTCATCCCAAACACCTTCAACATAGGCGGGAAGCATGCCGGAATAGGGGGTACGGATATTTGCAGTAACTATTGTGAGGCGCAATCCGGGAACTGGATTCATCGCAAAGCTTTTGATTGCCGCAATTTGGGCATGACCGCCGCCAAGGAAAACCAGGTCGGCTAGAATTGGGCGTACGCGTTTCATCAGCAATCTGCTTTTGACCCTATGGGCCATGCTTGCTGTTTGCCGTTATTGATTGCCATATTGGCCAAGTTTCCCTCTGAAAAAGGCGGCTGCATTGCCATCAGCCTTGGTAATTGACATAACCTCACCAACAAAAATCGTATGATCACCACCATCATATTCGGCCCATGGCCGACATTCCAGACTGGCGAGTGAGTTGGCCAAAAGTGGCTGTCCATAGCCACCAAAATTCCAGTCACATCTGGCAAAACGATCATTTTCCGCCGCGGCGAATGTCTGGCAAATGCCAAGCTGGTCAGCCGCCATAATATTGACCGCAAATCCCCGACAACTGTTGAACAATGATAGTTTATCATTCCGGTTATCAAGTGACCATAAAATCAATGGCGGCGTCAAAGATACCGAATTGAAGGAATTTACCGTCAAACCATAAGGAATGTTATCAGGGCCGGTAACCGTCACAATGGTAACGCCCGTCAGATATTGGCCCATGACAGCACGCAAGGCAGCGCTTGCAACAGGTCGTTCGTCGGAAATGGCAGAGTTTGTCATGAAGGCCTCAAGAAAGAAAATGATCAATTGATCTTATCTATGCTGGTAATTCCAAAAAATCAGAATTCAGGCACAATCTAATTACCTTAGGTTTTTTAGGTCTAGCACGGTCGGGCTAGCGCCGTCATCACGGCTTGTGAAAGATTTTTGAGACTGCCTTTAATTGGCGTTCCGACACCACTTCGGCAAGGATCACAGCAATAAAAATCAGAACACATCCAATAATAGCAATAAAAACAAGTACCTCACCAAGCAGCCACCAGCCAAAAAAGGCGGCAAATACCGATTCAAGCGATAAAATCAGCGCTGCTGCCGGTGCCGTTGTATGGCGCTGCGCCACAAGTTGAATGGTAAACCCAAGCCCCACCGCGAAAATGCCAGCAAAGGCAAGCTGTGGCAGCATCGGAACAAAATCATCAGGGGAGGGTGATTCAAGCGGCAGCATGATGACGCCCGCAATCACGGCTGTCACAATTGATTGCAACGCCGATAGTTGAAACGGGGCATTAACCTGCACCATTATCTTTTGGATAAGTAAAATATGGGCTGCCCAGAAAAAGGCACCGCCAACAATCAACAGATCACCAAATTGTGCTTCAAGACTTGAGGTACCCGACAGCAAAAAGCTGCCAAGCAAGGAAATGACAACCGCCGGCCAAATATTCAGCGCGACATGGCGGCGTAAAAACAAAGCGGCAATCAACGGCACCAAAGGCACATAAAGCGCGGTTAAAAACGCCGCATTGGCAACATTGGTATAAACAAGCGCGGTTTGCTGAAGCCCGATCCCGCCAAACATAAAAATACCAAGACCAAATGCCCCAATGCATATTTGCCGGTTCTGGCGCACAGCATTAAATAGATGGACTTTTTTAATTTCAAGAATGGCAAGCGGCAGTAATATCGCCGCGCCAATGACATAACGGCCAAAGGTAAACCCCATCGGACCGATGGTTTCCATGCCGGTCTTTTGTGCAATGAAGGTTGCGCCCCAAAAAAGCGCCGCGCAGCACATCAAAAAGTTTGCCATTGCACGTGACATCACGTCTCCAGTCCACCCAAATTTCAGATACAGTGTTGCGTTTATATTTCCGATCACCGGCTTTCAGCGATTTGGCGTCCCGCAAGCGTCCATAACAGGTTCCGTAATAAGCAAATGGAGTCGCGTACACAAGATGAAATGATGGAGGCCCGGACCGGAATTGAACCGATGTACACGGTTTTGCAAACCGCTGCATA
>CAJYBL010000106.1 GCA_913064995.1 uncultured Alphaproteobacteria bacterium | reverse complement strand
GCTTTTGCAGCATCAAAAACTCGCATGACAATAGCCACGGCCCTGGCCGAGCTTATGCCTTTTGGTTTATCAAGATTGACCCAGCCATGGATTGGCTGTCCAAATTTGCGTGCCATCGCACAATCACCCTTGGCGGATGGCGGCAAAAAGCTCGTTCATCCGTGCTGCATTTTCAAAGCTTTCATCGAGCAGAAACCGCAGGCGCGGGGTACGCCGCAAATGCACTTTTTTGGCAACAAACGACTGGATTAATGGTGCTAGCCGGTTCAAGGCTGGCAAAACAACCTCGATATTGACCCCACCAAGCGGCATTGTATAGACCCGCGCATTGGCAAGATCAGGGCTGACAGTAATTTCCGAAATGGTGATCGACACATTGGCAAGATCAGGATCAAAGAAATCTTCGCGCATCAAAATTTCCGACAAAGCATGGCGCAATGTCTCACCAACGCGCAATTGACGCTGGCTTGGCCCTTTTGCAGATTGCGGACGACGCGATTTTGACGGCATGAAGCCCACCCCTTTAACCAAGTGTCAGGGCAGGCCAAACGGCACATCCTGTCAACAATTTAGCCGGTGTTAATCGAGTGTTCGTGCAACCTCAAGAAGCTCGAAACATTCGATCATATCTTTTTCCTGAAGGTCGGAATAATTTTCAAATCCCATTCCGCATTCAAAGCCTTCACGCACTTCTTTGACTTCGTCTTTAAAGCGCTTCAGGGTTTTGAGAGAGCCTTCATGAATCACCACATTATCACGCAGCAAACGAACCTTGCAGCCACGTTTGATAACGCCTTCGGTCACCATACAACCGGCAATTTTGCCAATTTTTGACACACCAAATACCTGACGAATTTCGGCGTAACCAATGAAATCTTCTTGCGTATCGGGGCTAAGAAGGCCACCCATTGCCGCTTTGACTTCATCGATAAGTTCATAAATGATCGAGTGATAGCGGATTTCAACACCATCACGTTTTGCCAGATCACGCGCCTGCGGAATCGCCCGAACGTTAAAGCCAACCACAATGGCATTTGATGCGGCGGCAAGGCTGATATCAGATTCACTAAGCGCACCAACACCGGCCGATAACAGCCGCACCTTCACCTGTTCGGTTCCCAACTTTTCCAGCGCAACACGAATCGCCTCAAGCGAGCCATGAACATCAGTCTTGATCACAACGGGTAATTCTTCAGCTTCACCAGCGGCAATTGCCGACAGCATTTGCTCGACCGATCCACGCGCACCTCGAGCGGCCTCGTGATCACGGTTGCGACGTGTCCGATATTCGGCAATTTCGCGCGCACGCGCTTCGCTTTCAACAACAACACAGCTATCGCCTGCCATCGGCGTGCCATTTAGACCCAGTATTTCAACAGGCTGGCCCGGCCCCGCTGATTGCAGGGTTTTGCCACGATCGTCCAGCAATGCACGAACACGGCCGCTTTCGGCACCAATGACAAAAATATCGCCTTGATTCAAGGTGCCGCGCTGGACCAGCAATGTAGCAACCGACCCCTTGCCGCGCTCAACCTTTGACTCTACAACAACGCCTTCGGCCGGACGATCAGGATTGGCCTTCAATTCGAGAAGTTCAGCCTGCAACATGATGGCTTCTTCCAACTTGTCGAGACCCATTCCTGTATGCGCCGACATATCAACACATAAAACATCGCCACCAAAATCTTCGGTGATGATTTCATGCTGCAACAAATCACTTCGCACGCGCGCCGGATCGGCTGCGGGCTTGTCACATTTATTGATCGCAACAATCGTTGGACAGCCTGCTGCCTTGGCATGGTTAATCGCTTCGATGGTTTGCATCATGACCGAATCATCAGCCGCCACAACCAGAACGACAATATCAGTGATGTTCGCCCCGCGTGACCGCATTTCGGTAAAGGCTTCATGACCCGGCGTATCAATGAATGTAATGACATTATCGGCCGCTGTCTTAATCTGATAGGCACCGATAGGCTGGGTAATTCCCCCTGATTCCCCCGCCGCAACATCGGTGCGGCGAATGGCATCAAGAAGGCTGGTTTTACCATGGTCAACGTGACCCATAATGGTCACGACAGGCGGACGTGGTTGCAGGCTTTCCGCCGGATCATCATCACCACCAAGACCAATTTCGATATCCGATTCAGATACACGCTGAATCCGGTGCCCAAATTCACCAGCCACCAATTCAGCCGTTTCACCATCAATCGCCTGTGTTGCCGTTGCCATGATGTTCAGCTTCATCAGCTCTTTCACCACATCGGCGGTGCGCTCGGCCATCCGGTTTGCCAATTCACTTACCGTAATGCTGTCAGGGATGACCACATCACGAAGCTGTTTGACCTGTGGCTGTTCTTCGCGCATCCGCGCCCGCTCACGCTGGCGCTTGACCGACGCAAGGGAACGTTGACGACGGCTGTCATCACCCGACAAAGCCTGTGTAATGGTCATTTTACCTGATTGGCGGCGACCCAAAGCTTCGCGGCGTGGTGCCGGGCGGCGTGGTGCCATTTCTTCAGCTTCGCGGCGACGGCGATTTTGCATTTCGGTTGGCGTTGGACCAAATTTATTGGCCGCTGCCGCCGTATCGCTTGGCGCTTCTTCCGTAACCTGACGGCGCGCTGCATGCGCATCGGTATGTTTTTTGTTTTCTTCGCTACGGCGACGCTCTTCACCAGCTTCAATTTCCTGCAATTCAGCAAGTTCAGAAGCGCGGCGCGCGGCAACCAGATCAAGCGGCTTTTCTGGTCTGGGGGCGGCTTCTTGTGCAGCAGCTCCAACTGGTGTTTCGACCGATGTTTCGGTCAGCGCTTTGGCAGAATCATCAGCTAGCACATTTGCCCCACCAGCTGGCGCATCGGCCCGTGCAAGCCCTTCTTGGAGAGCGCGTACACGCGCGGCGCGTTCTTGCGCTGTCAGCCGATCATCAGCGGCAGGTGCCGATGGGGCTAGCGCAGCGGCGATTTGTACGGGTTCGGTTACCACTGGTTCAGGCGCTGTTACCCCACCGCGTTGCGGCGCAGCCGGAGCACGTTTGCGCCGGACTTCAACTTGAACCATTTTGCGCGCACCACCAACTGATGGCCCTGCACGTAGCTTGCTGGCGTCAATACTGCTGAGCGTCAATTTGCTACCTGAAAGACTCAGTTTTTTTGGTTTACTGCTATCGTCAGTCATTTCGAACCTTTCTTGGTATTCACCGCCGCATAATCTCCCATGCGCTGGTCAAACCGTTACGACTAGGTGATACACCGGTCAGGCAGGTTATTACAACCCGCTGTTGTATAAAACCCGTCTAAACGCATGATATCTTCATAAATCATGCGTACTAATTTTCCTGAACCATTGCCAGTAGATGCCCGCAACCCGACAAAAGCCAAACTGTCACGGCCACATATGCGACCAAGTTCGGTTGCGCTGAATGACTGGCTAACCCAATCCACATCAAGCTTGGATTTCATTTTCGCAAGTTCGCGCGGCGATGCATCCGCCGCCGCAAGCAAGCCTTCAAAATGACCCTCAGATAATAATTTGCCGCCACCACCAATAAGCATTCCGGCGCGGCGTGCCATTGATGCTGTGGCGATGATACGCGCTCGCAAACCCACGGCAATGGCGGTAATATCAGCATCAACCGATTTCAACCCCACGCCAATAGCGCGTTTCAAATGACTTTTTTTATCGGCTTTGCGAATGACAGACTCCTCGGCTGTCACCCACGCGCCACGGCCGGGCAGACGTCCTGCAAGATCGGCAACAGCATAACCATCCGGTGCCGCAACAAAGCGAATTAGCTTGTGGGGGGGAAGCGTTTGCCCAGTTGCGATACAGGTGCGCTCAGCCATGACAGATAGCCCCTCATGGCCTAGCTGTCAGACGAAGCCGACGCATCGTCGGTGTCTGTGCTGTCAGCGATTTCATCTGTAAACCAATGTGCCCGCGCTGCCATGATAATATCACCCGCTTCGCCGTCATCGCTAAGACCATGCTGACCTAAAAACTCGACAAGCTCTTCATTATCAAGTCCGGCAAGATCATCAAGCGTGCGAATTTCATTTTCGGCAAGGGTCAACAACATCGCAAGGCTGATATATTCAAAAGCACGAAGATCATCAGCAACCTTCATCTCATCAAGCGCAGCATTGATCCGATTTGATTCACGCTCGACAAATTCGATGGCACGATTCTGCAATTCGCCAGCAATATCTTCGTCAAAGCCCTGAATAGCGGCCAGCTCCTCCAATGTGCTTTCGGCAATTTCTTCAGGTAAAACAAAGCCTTCAGCAACAAGAAGATGCGCAATTACATCATCAATATTCAGCGCATCAATAAAGCGTGTTGAACGGGTTTTGAACTCTTCTTGACGGCGTTCGGATTCTTCCGCCTCAGTCAGAACATCAATATACCAACCTGACAATTGCGATGCTAAACGCACATTCTGACCACGACGTCCAATCGCAAGGCTCAATTGATCGTCCGGAACAACAACTTCCATCCGACCAGCAACCTCATCCATCACCACCTTGGCGACTTCGGCAGGTGCCAATGCATTCACCACAAAAGCGGCTGGATCTTCAATATAAGGAATGATTTCGACTTTTTCGCCCTGCAATTCGCCAACAACGGCCTGAACACGGCTGCCGCGCATACCAACACAAGCACCAACCGGATCAATGCCCGGATCATTTGACAGAACGGCAATTTTGGCACGGCTGCCGGGCTCGCGAGCAACGCCCTTGATTTCAATAATGCCATCGTAGATTTCGGGCACTTCTTGGGTAAACAGCTTGGCCATGAATTCATTGCAAGCCCGCGATAGGAAAATCTGTGGGCCGCGCGGTTCTTCACGAACATCAATGATGTAGGCACGAACGCGATCGCCCTGGCGCAGATTTTCACGCGGGATCATTTCCTCACGGCGAATCACCGCTTCGGCGCGGCCAAGATCAACCGTGACTGAATAGCTCTCAGCCCGCTTGACCGTACCAACCACAATTTCGCCGATCCGGTGCTTATATTCTTCAAACTGGCGCGCCCGTTCAGCATCGCGCACTTTTTGTGAAATAACCTGTTTTGCTGTTTGCGCGGCAATCCGGCCAAATTCGATTGGCGGCAAAGACTGGCGCCAAAATTCACCCACAGCCAATGGTGGGGTTTGCTTGGCACCTTCAGCAAGGCTCATCTGCATCGATTCATCTTCAACTTCTTCGACAACTTCGATCCAACGCTCAAGACGAATGGCACCAGTTTTACGATCAATCATCGCCCGGATATCACGATCCAGCCCATATTTCGCCCGACCGGCCTTTTGGATGGCTTCTTCCATCGCCAGCATGACTTCTTCGCGCTCAATTGATTTTTCACGCGCCACCACATCGGCAACTTGAATTAGCTCGAGGCCAGGTATTGATGATGTATCCATAGTCGTCTCACCTTTGATTTATCTTTGCACCATTTTTGGCGCGACATTCATCACAAAAATTCTTTAGTTTTTTGACCTTCATTTGTTGCCACTTCGGTCCTAGCTGCGCCGTTC
>CAJYBL010000105.1 GCA_913064995.1 uncultured Alphaproteobacteria bacterium | reverse complement strand
CAAGGCGGAGCGCAATAAAATTAGTGTATAGTCTTTTGGATATACTACCTGCAAATTTTTTCTGGTTTTGGCATGTTGTTCGGCATAAGAACCAATCAGGTTGTAGGCAAGTATACTTTTTCCACTCTCCAATTCATCAAGCATATTTCCAGAGCAGCAGACTAACTTGGTTTTTATGCCCCCAAAAACTTCAGCCAATCGCCAAAATGAATCTGATTGCCTGACATCCTGAGAGGCAAATAAAAAGCCCGCGCCAGATGTATTAACGTCATATGTTATCACCTTTTCTCTAAAGAAATTGGGCTCGTTACGTATAAAAGTTATTAACTCTCTCCTGGTTTCTGGTACGTGTTTGCCAACAAAATCTTTTCGGGAAACCACCATCACTATCGGTTCAGCAGAAAAACCTACCAAACGGTCTTGCCATATACTCCAATCTGGCACATCGAGGTGATCTGGCATTGTGAAATAGTTAGTTTCGATCCCCGCAACTCTATTTTGGAGGGAATTGACGGCAGCAGGTTTTGTTGAAATAAGCTGCACATGCTTATTAATTGTGTTGCGGGCAAACCTAACCGCCGAGCAACCAGACCTACATTCCTACCCGCATCCCTACAGCTTCGCTTGATCATTCTAGCCACGCATGTTTCATTATAGGCAGGCGTTGTCCGCCGTTCAGCCAATTATTGTGTTTTTCAAACAAACAGGATTGAGCGTTTATGCAAGATGTATTTATAGCTGGATATTCAGATAAATTGTCAGCAAGGCCCGGCGAGACCGTCACATTTTTCGTGTCTAGTCATGCACGCGAAGCGTTTAAAGCAACATTGCATCGTTCAATTTCGGCAGATCCGAATCCAGACGGGCCTGGCATTATCGAAGATGACGCTAGCACCTACTTTAATCCGTCGTGGTTTGCATCGCGCTATCAAGGGTTTACCCCCGGCTCATTTGCGCAAAGCACGATTGACCTGCAGGCCGATATCAAATCTGATCTTGTAATAAAATTATGGTTCATGCCGAAGGTTCTTGTGGCCGCTGATCAAACTTTATTGGCTTGGGGGACTGTCTCAATCATCCTTGATCAGCAGGGTATGATCACCGCGAAATTAGCTGACGGCATATCTGTTTCAACATCCGTAGCAATAAAGTGCAATCACTGGCACAGCCTTGAGTTTAAGGTAGCTGCATCGGGTGTGGTAGCGCTTGATGTAAAGTCCATGATGACGGCAAAAGCCGATATTGAGATTGCTAAAAACAGCCATACAGAATTTGACCTTGCGCAGATGTTCCCCATTTCAGTGAAAGCGCCTGTTCGCATCGCGGCCGGTTTTGGTGACGCCCGTTGTTGCTTTAATGGAAAAATCGAGGCGCCTGAAATTCTGGTTGATGGCAGTCTAATTGCGAAATGGGACTTTTCCCAAGACATATCTTCACTGTCGGTAAAAGCCATTGCTGGGCCTGATTTCCTGTTGAGGAACGCCCCGACTAGGGGGGTTACGGGTCGCAAGTGGGATGCAACCGAATTTTGTTGGCGACACAAGCCAGATCATTATGCTGCAATATCGTTTCACGATGATGATATTTATGATTTTGAGTGGGATAGTGATTTTGAATTTGTGATCCCAGATGATATGCCATCGGGCATATATATCATGCGCATTGAAGCTGACGGGCATTACGATGCTATGCCCTTTTTTGTTTGCCCGCCACTTGGCAAGCGTCGCGCAGATTTATGTGTTTTGGTTTCAACTTTTACCTATACGATCTACGGCAATCATGCCCGCCCTGATTTTGCGCCATCATGGCTTGAGAAGATCAGCGCTTGGGAGGCTTACCCGAATAACCCTTCCCAATATCGGCATTATGGGCTGTCAACCTATAATAATCACACTGACGGGTCGGGCATTTGCCACGCATCGCATAAACGCGTTCTTTTTAATTTAAGACCTGGTTATCTGACCTTTGGTGGCGCAACCTGCTCTGGCCTTCGCCATTTTCAGGCTGATAGTCATTTGATTGCATGGCTGCATAATCAGAACATTGATTATGACATTATTACCGATGATGAGCTTGACCGCGACGGGGTGACCGCCATTGCAGGTTATAAGGCTGTTGTAACCGGAAGCCACCCTGAATATCACACCAGCGAAACACTTGATGCGTTGAAAGGTTATCGGGATAGTGGCGGTGGGCTTGTCTATCTTGGCGGCAATGGATTTTACTGGCGGATTGTGCGCCACCCTGAAGATTCGACCTTGCTTGAAATAAGGCGGTCTGAAGATGGGTTGCGCGCATGGGCATCTGAACCGGGGGAATATTATAATGCCTTTGACGGCAGTTATGGTGGCCTTTGGCGGCGCAATGGACGCCCTCCGCAGCAACTTGTTGGCATTGGCTTTACCGCACAGGGAAATTTTGTTGGCATGCCCTATAAACGCGTTTGCTATGACAAAAATATGGACTGGGTGTTCGACGGTATTAATGATGATTTGCTTGGCGATTTTGGTTTTAGCGGACATGGCGCGGCCGGATTTGAACTTGATCGGCGTGATGAAAAGCTAGATGATGGTGAGGATATCACCATCCTTGCGCAATCTTATGACGAGGATAACCGCTTTATTCTTGTTCCAGAAGAAATGTTAACGCACCTAACCAATCTGTCAGGCGGCCCTGAAGCTGATGTGAAACGCGCTGATATGGTCTATTTTAAAACCCATACAGGTGGGCAGGTATTTGCCGCCGGATCAATCACTTTTTGCGGATCATTGCCTTGGAACAATTATGCTAACAATGTTTCAAAGTTACTTAGAAATGTCGTTCGCAAATTTGTTGGGTCTTAGGATAAATCTGGTCGGCCGATTGGCGGCAAATCCTGTTCAAGCGCAGCGCCAACGCGAAGACACATAGCTTCATCATGCGCTTTGCCAACAATCTGCAAACTGGTTGGCATGCCGTCACTTGCAAGGTTAATTGGCAGCGACAGGCCGCACATTTCCAAAAAATTAAAAGGCCGGGTGAAATAGCCTGGTGATACCGCCTGATCTACATTGGTCAATGCAGGGGCAGTGCTTGTGCTACTCGGCATCACAAGCGCATCAAAACGGCGCATTGCATCACCAAAGACAGCCATGGTTTCTTTGCGTTGTTGCAAAACACGGAAATAATCATGGGCGTGATAATGCTCTCCGAACAGCATTCTGGTGCGAACATCTTCATCCATTGGCAAATCAGGGTTTTTGTAGAAACGGCCATGATTATGAAAGGCCTCAACCGCTGTAATCATTCCGTTGTCATCAGCCATATCGCCGTAGGATACGGGGTTTTCAAATGGAATAATTTCAGCCCCCATAACACGCAAACGATCTAAAGCCATATCATAGGATGCAAGCATATCTTCTGAACATTGCTGACGCTCACTATCGGCAAGGCTGCCAAGGCGTAATCCAGAGACGCCCCTATTCAATGCCGCATATAAACCATCACCATTATCCATATCCTGTGCGATTTTCCACCCCTCACGGCCATCTAGCACATCAAACATGATTAGGCAGTCAAGCACGGTCTGGGCAATTGGCCCGGGAGTATCAAGCGATTGCGATAACGGCATGATTCCATGCAACGGCAAGCGCCCTACCGTCACCTTCAGGCCAACAAGCCCACAATAGGCAGCTGGTAAACGAATTGACCCGCCTGTATCACTGCCCATGCCGCATGGCGCCATACCCGAAGCAACCGCCACCGCTGTTCCTGATGATGAACCGCCCGGAATCCGATGCGTTTCCATATCCCATGGGTTCATCGGAGTTCCCATTTTTTGATTGGTTCCCCAACCGCCAAAGGCGCATTCAACCGTTTTGGTTTTGCCAAGAATAATCCCGCCAGCTGCTTTTAGTCGCTGAACCATTGTTGCGGTGGTGCTGGCAATATTATCAAGCATCGCCGCAGACCCGCAGGTTGTTACCTTACCCTCTACATGGAAAATATCTTTCAACGCATAAGGCACCCCTAAGAATGGCCCTGCAGCAAGTCCCGTAGCTAACGCCTTATCCGCCGCCGCCGCCGTTTCCATTGCTGTATCAGCCCATGTGTCTTGATAGGCACCAAGATGGGGGTTTAGCCGCTTTATTTCATCCAGATAGGCCTGAACAACAATACTTGGTTTGATGCTGTTGTTCTGGTAGCCGCAATAAAGCCCATGAATTGTGTTCATAGGATCAAGGGTTTTGGGTTTAGACATCGCAAATATCTCATATGCATAATGGTAAGGGACAAACTACGAAGAATAGGCTATTCGTCCATAGTGTCTATGGCTTCAATTTTCCAAAATGCCAGTCTTTTCCCGGAACCGCAGCTAGAAGCGATTTTGTATAAGCGTCTTTTGGATCTTTGAACAATTTAGCCGTTGGCCCCATTTCAACAATTTTACCATATTGCATGACGGCAACATAATCACAAACCTGTGCTGCAACACGCAAATCATGCGTGATGAACAGCATGGATAAATCCATTTGCTCGCGAATGTCATCCAGCAGTTCAAGAATCTGTGCCTGAATTGAAACATCCAATGCCGAAACTGGCTCATCGGCGACCAAGATATCTGGCTTTAGGGATAGCGCTCTTGCAATACCGATGCGCTGGCGCTGTCCACCGGAAAATTCATGCGGAAAGCGATCAAATGATCGGCGATCAAGGCCAACAATATCGAGAAGTTCATAGGCGCGTTTGGACGCATCTTCCTTATCTTCCCCCTGTAGAATAGGGCCTTGCGAAATGATATCGCCAACTCGAATGCGTGGGTTTAAGGACGCAAACGGGTCTTGAAACACCATCTGTATGCGCTTTCTGTACGGGCGTAAGTCGTTGCGACTTAATTTGGTAATATCAATATCGCCAAGTTTGATCTGGCCTTCATCACTATCAATGAGTCGGATCACACAACGCGCCAATGTGGATTTGCCTGACCCACTTTCGCCGACCACACCAAGGGTTTCGCCACGGCGTAATTCGATTTGCACATTTTGAACAGCTTTGACCTCGCGGTTCGGTTTTCCAAATCCAAACCAGCTTTTGCCGCCACCGAATGATTTGCAAACACCTTCGGTTTTCAACACGACTTCAGCCGCCCTTGATCTTGCTTTGCGCGGCTTTAGCCGGGGGATGGCAGCAATCAGCGATTTCGTATAAGGATGTTTTGGGCTTTGCAGAACTTGCTTGGTGGTTCCGGCTTCAACAATCTTGCCATGCTGCATGACAATGACGCGATCAGCTATATCCGCGACGACACCGAAATCATGGGTAATGAATAATACCCCGGTATCAAGCCGTTTTTGCATATCATTAATCAATTCGAGAATCTGCGCTTGTGTTGTCACATCAAGTGCTGTTGTTGGTTCATCAGCAATCAGAATTTTTGGGCCAAGAGCAAGGGCCATAGCGATCATTGAGCGCTGCCTTTGACCACCAGAAAGCTCATGTGGATAGGCATCAATGATCTTTTCAGGGTCGGGCAAATTAACATCAACCAATAGGCTTAACGCCTTTTCGGCCCGTTC
>CAJYBL010000104.1 GCA_913064995.1 uncultured Alphaproteobacteria bacterium | reverse complement strand
TCGATGTCACCGATCTTGACCAAAACAGCCTTCGTGCTGATCACGCATCCTTGATTCATGATGCCTATCCGATTGAGGCAATGGCCGCCGATCTTGGCACAATTTCCTATGAAATCATGACGACATTGGGGCAACGCGCCGATTGGCATTATCACGGCGGTAAATTGTAATTCAGGCAAAAGCCTCCTGCGCCCTTGTCACGGTCATTGCGATATCACCGCTTTGAGCTCTATTTTGTATCGATTTTCAGAAAGTGAGCCAATTTCCTATAGCCAAAAAAGGCAAATATCGGCATAACAAAAGCGGTCTTTTCTTAAGTTGTCAGGGACGGTTTTCAGACATATGCATGGCTTTGTCCAAAATATAGGTCGCACCGCCCTTAATTTTCTTGCCGCATTTGGCCGGATCGCGCTGTTTTCGGTAACAGCGGTTCGCTGGATTTTCACGCCGCCCTATTATTGGCAACAGCTGTTTCGCCAAATCATTGATATTGGTTACTTTTCGCTTCCTGTTGTTGGGCTTACAACGCTGTTTTCGGGCATGGTTCTAGCATTACAATCCTATACCGGCTTTGCCCGCTTTTCGGCCGAAGACACGGTGGCAACGGTTGTTGTGCTATCGGTCACACGCGAATTAGGGCCGGTATTGGCCGGATTGATGGTTGCCGGTCGGATTGGTGCCTCAATGGCGGCCGAAATAGGCACGATGCGGGTCACTGATCAGATTGACGCGCTAGACACGTTATCAACACGGCCAATGCAATATCTTGTTGCGCCACGTTTGCTGGCCGGAACGATTTGTTTACCGTTTCTGGTTCTTGTTGGTGATGTGATTGGTGTTTTTGGCGGCTATCTTGTCGGGGTTTATCGTCTTGGCTTTAACCCGTCGATCTATTTGGCGCGAACGCTTGAATATCTTGAAGTATCGGATGTAACGCTTGGCTTGGTCAAAGCGGCGGTGTTCGGCTTTTTGATTGCGCTAATGGGCTGTTACCATGGCTATCATTCGGGGCGCGGTGCCCAAGGGGTTGGCCGTGCGACGACAAATGCAGTGGTGTCGGCGTCAATCTTGATCCTGATCGCCAATTACATTGTCACAACCATGTTTTTCGGGGGATAGTCATGGCTGTCACCCCCAAAATTGAATTATCCGGCGTTACCAAATCATTTGATGCCAATCATGTGTTAAAGGGAATCAACCTTACCGTTGCGCCGCAGGAATCGCTTGTGATCATTGGCACATCAGGCTCTGGCAAATCGGTTTTGATGAAATGTCTTAACGGGTTGATCACGCCCGATCAGGGAAGCATCAAGATTGATGGGCAGGAAATTTTGGGTCAAGGAAGAGCCGCGCTTGAAGATTTACGGCGGCGTTTTGGCATGACCTTTCAATTTGGCGCCCTGTTTGATTCGCTTCCAATATGGGAAAATGTGACCTTTCGCCTTCGCCATCAGCAGGCTTTAGACAAAAATGAAGCCCGCGACATCGCCACACAAACCATTACCCAGCTTGGTCTTGCCGCATCAGTCATTGAACAATATCCAGCCGAATTATCAGGCGGTATGCAAAAGCGCGTTGCTCTTGCCCGAGCCATTGTCGACAAGCCTGAAATTCTGCTGTTTGACGAGCCAACATCAGGCCTAGACCCGATTACCGGTGGGGTGATTGACCGGTTGATCATTGACGCCCGCGAACGGCTTGGCGCGACAACGGTAACCATCAGCCATGATATGGCATCGGTTCGGCGTATCGCCGACAAGGTGGCCATGGTTCATAATGGCGTGATCATCTGGGCTGGCCCTGCTAAAGAGATGAATGAGAGCGGTGTTCCCGAAGTGCATCAATTTGTTCACGGCTTGGCTGAAGGCCCACTGACGAATGAAAAGCCTGCTACCTCACCTGCAAAAATGGCAACATCATAATGGCACGCAATTCACTCTCGTTTGTTTGCCAGCAATGCGGGGCTGTTTCGCCAAAATGGGCTGGAAAATGCGACGATTGCGGCGCATGGAACACGCTTGTAGAAGAGCGCAAAGAAGCGCCATCTGGCCCGGGAAAACGCGTCACTGGCCGCCGGATTGTGCTTGAAGCTCTAAATCTGAATGACCGCTCCGAGCCACCGCCGCGCATGCAATCGGGGATTAGCGAATTTGACCGTGTATCAGGCGGCGGGCTTGTGCCGGGATCGGCAACCTTGATTGGCGGCGATCCGGGCATTGGCAAATCGACATTGCTTTTGCAATTGACCTGCAAGCTGGCGGCGACGAGTTTGAAAGCGGCTTACATTTCGGGTGAGGAATCGGCCGATCAGGTGCGTATGCGCGCCCAGCGCCTTGGACTGGCCAATGCCAGTGTCGAGCTAGGCACGGCAACCAATGCCAGCGACATCGCCGCCTCGATGGATGGTCCCGACAAGCCCAACATCATGGTTATTGATTCGATTCAAACGATGTTTCTGCCAAGTCTGGATTCGGCCCCCGGCACAGTATCGCAGGTTCGCGCCACCGCGCAGGAATTGATCAGAGCCGCCAAAAAAAATCAGGTGGCGCTTTTGATTGTGGGGCATGTGACCAAGGATGGCGCGATTGCTGGCCCGCGCGTTCTTGAACATATGGTTGACGCGGTGCTGTATTTTGAAGGCGATCGGTCACATCATTTCCGCATTTTGCGAAGCGTCAAAAACCGTTTTGGCGCGACTGACGAAATTGGCGTTTTTGAAATGGTTGAGGCCGGTCTTGCCGAAGTGCCAAACCCGTCCGAGCTGTTTCTTGCTGATCGGCGCGATGATGTTACCGGTGCGGTGGTTTTTGCTGGCATTGAAGGCAGCCGTCCGGTTCTTGTCGAAATCGAGGCGCTTGTTGCGCCATCATCACTTGCCAGCCCGCGACGTAATGTTGTCGGCTGGGACTCAAGCCGCCTTGCCATGCTGACCGCCGTTCTTGAGGCGCGATGCGGCGTTCCGTTATCGGGACGCGATATTTTCCTGAATGTAGCCGGTGGACTGAAAATCTATGAAACAGCCGCTGATCTGGCTGTTGCCGCGGCGCTCATTTCATCAGTAACAGGTCGCCCCGCGCCGAAACGGACGGTGTTTTTTGGTGAAGTCGCTCTATCGGCTGAATTGCGGCAAGTGGCACAAGCGGAAGCACGACTCAAGGAAGCCGCCAAGTTAGGTTTTGAAAATGCGGTCATGCCGCGCCCCCGCAAGTCAATTGGCAAAACCACCGGCATTTCGATGGCGCAACCAACTACCTTGGCCGAATTGATTGAAATTATGGGTGGTATAAGTTGACACTCTATCGCATAATCCGACCAGCGGACCAGTGGGTTTTTCCCGAAAAAGGGTTTTGATGATCGATTTTGCAACATTGACGTTGGTTGATTACGGCATCCTCTTGGTGCTGGTTCTGTCTTGTATCCTGTCTACCCTTCGCGGCATGACACGCGAATTACTTGGACTAATTGGCTGGGTTGTTTCATATTTTATAGCTACTTACGGCGCACCAATCATCGAAGACCCTGTTGTTGATTTTGTCCAAGCAAAAAGCCTTGGCCAAGCACTTGCATGGGGCCTTCCCTTTGCAACATCAGTGGTGGTGTGGTTTATCTTGGCAAGCCTGATTGCGCCAGGATTGAAACGTATCGGATTTGGCGTTTTAGACCGATGGTTCGGTGTGCTATTTGGCGTTATTCGTGGATTTGGTTTAGTGTTGATAGCGTTTGCCTTTTTTGTTTATGCGGCAGAAGGCGAAAAAAACCTGCCAGAAACAATAAGGGATGCCCAAAGTGCGCCAGTCTTAAGCCGCAGCGCTCATTACTTAGCTGGCTTCTTACCAACAGAACTCAAGGATCGACTGATCGACAGTTTGTCCTATCGGCCACCTTTGATAAATGGTACCGCAAGTGATAGCCTAGACCCGCAAATTGACGCTGATAAAATTGCGATAAATACTCGGATGAATTTATACAGCGATGAACAAGCGAGATAACGCGACGATGGCATCCAGCTGTTGGCGTATCCGGCTCGCCTTGACGCGAACCAGTGTTTCGGTTGACAACCCAGCGCATTGTGGACGTTTGAAAGCTATCTTAGCCATCATGATTTTAGGACATTGAATATGAGTTTGGTAACGACCCACCCTTTTGACGATGATCATTTGCATGAAGAATGTGCGGTTTTTGGCATTTTCGGCACAAATGAAGCCAGTATTAATACCGCCCTTGGCTTGCACGCGCTCCAGCATCGAGGACAAGAGGCCGCTGGCATTGTCAGCTTTGACGGCAAAACCTTTTTCGCGCATCGTGGACTTGGTCATGTTGGCGAGAATTTTGGCGCTGGTTCGTCACATATCGCCAATCTTGTTGGCCATGTTGCGATTGGCCATAACCGCTATTCAACCAGCGGCAATTCAAACGCATTACTGGAAATCCAGCCATTTTCATCCGAATTGGCCTTTGGCGGCTTTGCCCTTGCCCATAATGGCAACCTAACCAATGCGGCGCGCCTCCGGTCATCACTTGTTGAAACCGGAAGCCTGTTTCAATCATCATCAGACACTGAAATTATCGTTCATCTTGTTGCCAGATCACATCAAGACACGGTGACTGACCGGTTGATTGACGCCTTAAAACAGATTGAAGGTGCCTATTCACTGGTTTGTGTCGCCAAGGATATGCTGATCGGCGTTCGTGACCCGCTCGGCGTGCGGCCATTGGTCCTTGGCAAACAGGGGGGTGCCTATGTTTTGGCATCTGAAAGCTGTGCACTGGATATTGTCGGAGCTGAGATCGTGCGCGATCTGGATCCAGGCGAAATGGTGTTGATCACCAAGGCCGGCATCAAATCAATAAAACCATTTCCAGCCAAACAAAGCCGGTTTTGCGTTTTTGAATATATCTATTTTGCACGGCCGGACAGCGTTCTTGAAGGGCGCGGCGTCTATCATGCCCGCAAAACCATTGGCGCAGAGCTTGCCAAAGAATCGTTAGCCAATGCCGATTTGGTTGTGCCGGTTCCTGATTCGGGCGTGCCGGCTGCGCTTGGCTATGCCGAAGCGGCGAATATTCCTTTCGATCTTGGCATCATTCGTAATCACTATATCGGCCGCACCTTTATCCAGCCGACCCAGCAAGGCCGGAATGACAGCGTAAAAATGAAACATAATGTTAACCCTGCAACGGTTCGCGGCAAGCGCGTTGTTCTTGTTGATGATTCGATTGTTCGCGGCACAACCTCGCGCAAGATTGTTGCGATGATGCGCGCCGCCGGTGCCGCCGAGGTGCACATGCGCATCGCCAGCCCACCAACGACAAACCCCTGTTTTTATGGGGTTGATACGCCTGATAAAGACCAGTTGATTGCCGCCAAGCTAAATATTGACGACATTGCAAATGAAATTGGCGCCGACTCACTGGCCTTTATTTCGATTGACGGGTTGTATCGTGCTATGGGCGAAGCTGGCCGCAATCCGGATGGGCCGCAATTCTGCGATGCCTGCTTTACCGGTGATTATCCTATCAAACTGGCATCTGGCCTATCGGGAAAACGTGTTTCCCACG
>CAJYBL010000103.1 GCA_913064995.1 uncultured Alphaproteobacteria bacterium | reverse complement strand
AGCTCATATCAGTGATCTCACTTTTAAAGATGGCGGGAAATACATCGACCGCACGACGAGGCTCCGCACAAAGATCATAGAGGTGTTCGAGCGCCACTTCGTGCCAATCGACCAACGCTGTCAGACGTTCATGCACGCCCTCGAATAAATCTTGGTGCGCCGGCAGTACCAGTAAGTTCGGCGGCAACACCTCCCTGAAATGGATACAGGACTGAATCCATTCTCGCAGGGGGTTCGCGTTTGGCTCGGAGGGTTGAACGCTGACATTCGGAGTGATTCTAGGTAGAACCTGATCACCAGCAATCAACACTTTAAGCTCTGGGCAGTAAAGACAGACGTGCTCTGGCGCATGCCCCTTACCAATCAGGGCACGCCATTCGCGACCGTTAATATCAATATATTGACCGTCTTGGATGCGCTGATAGCCAGCGGGCAAGACTGAAATACTCGCGCCAAATTGCCCAAATCGTTCTCGATAACGGTTCAATCGCTGTGCATCAAAACCTGCCTGTCGGTAGAATTGAATCGCATCTTCAGGGACGTCCTTGGGCTGATCAAATGCCATAACCTTGCACATATAAAAATCGCTTCGGCTCATCCACAAGGGACAATCGAAGTGTCTAGCGATCCACCCAGGCAATTTCGTCACGATCGCCAATCGGTGTAGCAAGATCACCATAAACACGGTTTACCGCAACCCGAACTGCATCAAGATTTTGTAAAGCGGTTTTGTGACCAGCTGATTTGCATGTGATATGCGGGATCAAGGCACCAACAGTATCAACGCCATCTGGGATTGGCATATCTTCAAATGAACAGCCGGTATGTTCCTTTAGCCATGCAAAATACATAATTTTCATTATCTATGGTCTCATTTATCATTGTTGGGCGGGCGGCAATGACGCCGCTGCCAATTGTGCCTTGCTATGATTCAACAGCCGCTGCGGTCAATCAAGGCCTAATCGTGATTCTGCGGCAATGATGCAGCCTAGCGAAGGCTATTTACATGCCCCAAGGCACCCCTGACATAGCCTGACCCTGTCTGCACTGTCAGAATTGCGGCAATCCATAAAAGGATTAGCCCAATCTCATGCGCGAAAGGAAAGCCCGGAAAGCCCGGCGCGCCCATCAAAAAGCCAAGCGCCAGAATCTGCGCGGTTGTTTTCCATTTGGCAAGCTTGGTGACGGGTGCTGATACATTTTGTTTCGCCAGATATTCGCGCAATCCCGAAATCATAAATTCACGAATGAGAATTATCAAAGCTGGCACTAAAAACAGCCATCCACTTGTTTGCACACTGGCAAGCGCCAGCAATACCGCCGCGATTAGTAATTTATCGGCGATTGGATCCAGCATCTCGCCAAAAGGCGACTCAACTTTAAGCCGCCGCGCAATATAGCCGTCGACATAATCGGTGACGCTGGCGATTGTGTAGAGATACAGTGCCAATTGGTAATAGAATGGCGCGACGTCACTCCAGATCAAAACCGCAATCAGCGGCGTGATGGCAATGCGCATAACGGTCATCCAATTTGGAAGCGAAGCAAGTGTAAACATGAATGCGCCTGCGATCCTTTGCGAAAAGCCTTGTTTAAGATCTAGCCCTTTAAGTCAGTTCAGGTAAACCAACTGGACTATCTAATAGCCACTATAGAACCAATCATAGATTTGTTGAGCATATTTTTTCGAAATTCCCTCAACCGCTTCTAAATCGCTAAGTCCAGCGGCAGAAACCGCGCGCGCTGAGCCAAAATGCGCCAAAAGCGCCTTTTTGCGCTTTGGGCCAATGCCTGGAACCGCGTCCAACGGATTGGTGAACTCTGTCCTGGTTCGTTTGGCGCGATGCGTGCCGATGGCATAGCGATGTGATTCGTCACGAAGCCGTTGCAGAAAATGCATTGCTGCGCTGTCGGGTGCAATGGTAAAGCTGACGCGGCCACGGATATGAAATTGTTCGCGTCCGGCATGCCGGTCAGGCCCTTTTGAGATGGCAACGACGTTTAGATCAACAAGCCCAAGATCATCAAGCGCCTCATGCACGGCCGATAGCTGGCCAACCCCGCCATCAATCAACAGCAAATCAGGCCAATTGCCCGACTGGCGGTCGGCATCTTCTTTTAAGGCGCGCGAAAATCGCCGATGAATGACCTGCCGCATCATGGCAAAATCATCACCAATGGCGGTTGCAAATTTGCCTTCATCCTTGATGTTAAAGCGGCGATAGGCACCTTTTTCGAAACCTTCCGGCCCCGCAACAACCATGCCGCCAACCGCATGTTTGCCTTGAATATGCGAATTATCATAAATTTCAATACGCGTTGGTGGTTCACCCAGATCAAGCGCCACTGCCAGTTCGCGCAAAAGACGGCGTTGTGATGATGCATTGGCAAGATGGCGGGCAAGCGCTTCTTCGGCATTTTTAAGTGCCATTGTTGTGACTTTGCGCCGATTGCCGCGCACCGGACAGCTTAGCGTGACCTTATGGCCTGCATTACGGGTCAATGCCTCGCTTAAAAGGCGTTGATCTTCGGGCATTTCGCTAAGCATGATTTCGGCAGGCGGTTCTTTATCTTCATAAAATTGGCCGATAAAGGCACCAATTACCTCATTGGCTGGGGTATCAGCAAGATGCGTCAGAAAATAGGACCGGTTGCCATAATTTGATCCGCCACGGATAAAGAAAATCTGAATGCAGCTTCGCTCGCCGCTTCGCGCCGCAGCGATGATATCCGCATCACTAACAGTTGGCAGATTGATGTCTTGATTGGCCTGAATACCGGTCAAGGCGCGAATGCGGTTGCGCCAGATGGCCGCTGTCTCGAATTCCAGCGCTTCAGCCGCTGCATGCATGCGGGCGGCATATTCGCGCTGCACATTGGCGGATTCGCCATTTAGGAACCGGCGGGCTTGCGCCATTTGCTTGGCGTAATCTTCGCGGCTAACAAGCCCGACACAAGGCCCTGAGCAACGTTTGATCTGATATTGCAAACAGGGGCGCGTGCGACTTGCAAACACGTTGTCAGAACAGGTGCGAAGCATAAAGGCGCGGGCAAGGTCGGCCACTGTGCGGTTGACCGATCCGGCCGACGCAAATGGCCCGAAATAATCGCCTTTGCGGTTTTTCCGGCCGCGATGTTTGGTCAATTGGCCAAATTCATGATCGTCGGTTAGCAGAATTTGCGGCAGGCTTTTGTCGTCACGAAGCAGGATATTATATCGTGGCTGCATTTTCTTGATCAGATTTGACTCAAGAAGCAGCGCTTCGATTTCGGATTTTGTGACAATGACTTCTAATTTTTGGGTTTCGCCAACCATGCGCATGATCCGGTTGGATAGGCGATTTGGTTGGGTATAGTTTGTGACACGGCGAACAAGATTGCGCGCCTTGCCAACATAAAGCACCTCACCAGCCGCATTCTGCATGCGATAAACCCCGGGCTGACTTGGCAAGGTCTTAAGCTCGGTTTTCAAATAGGCAATACCGCGTTTCAAATTTGGCGGCATGTTCGGCGTGTCTTCCACTTTATGTCTCACCTATTGAGGTTTGGCCGCGGTTCTGGCTTTGGTTGCTGGCTTATGATTGCCGAATTTTTGACGGCGGTTTGGTGCGCGTCCCGACACCAACGGCATTATAAAAAATTTCCAAAGCAAAGTCATTGCCGCAGTCGGGAATGTGGCAATTTTCAAATCATAACGATGATCTCCAACCATGGTTGATCAATGACCGATTGATGATTTACGGCCGAATACAAGGATATGGTTACCGTCTAGCTGCGCTAATGTGGAATTTGCGAATCGGCTAGATTTCATCTTTGGAAATGGTAAAGATTGTTTTCCCCGATTGCTGTGGATAAACTTGTGGAAAAACACCTGTTTTTTTTTATGGCGTACTGTTTTTCTAAGAAAAATTACCCTTTGCCTAAAAAATAGGCATAAAATTAAAACATAAGTAATACAGATAGTTAATATATTTCAAGGGCAAAAAGATGTTCAATCGGCGTAAATTTTAAAGCCACCTAACCGAATCAAGGCATTTTTGCAGAACTTGTGCAAAACCACTGGCGATTAGCCTCTGTTTTACGGTGATTTTTGCGATTGGCGCAAAGCGGTGTGACGCCTTGGTTCTATGGCCTTTATTAGCCTTAGCGCCGCCGCCCACGCTTTTTAATTGGCGCGCCGGGGGTGCCAGCAGGAAACCCATGCCTTTCGGCAATGGCGGATGGAACCCCGGGTTCAAACAGGCCAAGCTGGGCGGCTTCCATGCGGCGAATTTCATCGCGCAATCGTGCCGCTTCCTCAAATTCAAGATTGGCCGCAGCGGCTTTCATATTGGTTTCAAGATCAGCAAGCACGGTTTTGAAATTGCTGCCAATCAGATCGCCTGATTTGGCACCCGCTTGCGGCGTTAGATGATCACCACGTTCATAAACCGAATCCAGAACATCAGCGATGTCTTTGCGAACCGATTCAGGCGTAATGCCATGGGCTTTGTTATAGGCTGTTTGGCGCTCGCGCCGCCGGTTGGTTTCATCCAGCGCATATTGCATTGAATCGGTTACGCGGTCGCCATAAAGGATAACACGGCCGTCAAGATTTCGCGCGGCGCGCCCGATGGTCTGGATAAGTGACGTTCGCGACCGAAGATAGCCTTCCTTATCAGCGTCCAGAATACCGACAAGCGAACATTCGGGGATATCAAGCCCCTCACGAAGCAGGTTAATGCCGATCAGCACGTCAAATACGCCAAGGCGCAGGTCGCGCATGATTTCGATCCGTTCAAGCGTATCAATGTCTGAATGCAGATAGCGAACACGCAATCCTGATTCATACATATATTCAGACAAGGCTTCGGCCAGTTTTTTGGTCAGGGTCGTAATCAGCGCGCGCTGACCCTTGGCGGCAACGTCACGGCATTCGGCAATGATATCATCAACCTGATTGACCGTTGGCCGCACAATACAATCTGGATCAATCAATCCTGTTGGCCGCACCACCTGTTCGCTAAAGACACCGCCGGTTCGCTCTAACTCCCATTTGCCCGGGGTGGCTGAAACAAAAATGGTTTGCGGCCGGAATCCCTCCCATTCTTCGAATTTCAAAGGTCGGTTATCAAGGCATGATGGCAGCCTAAAGCCATAATTTGACAAGGTTGATTTGCGCGCAAAATCGCCTTTATACATCGCGCCAAGCTGGGGAACCGTGACATGGCTTTCATCAATGATCAAAAGCGCATTTTCTGGCAGATATTCAAACAGCGTTGGCGGTGGTTCGCCCGGCCCACGACCGGAAAGATAGCGCGAATAATTTTCAATACCGGCACAGGCACCAGTCGCCTCGATCATCTCAACATCAAATTGCGTGCGTTGTTCGATACGCTGGGCTTCGAGAAGCTGATTATTGGCGGTGAATTCGGCAATGCGGTCTTTGAGTTCCTGTTTGATCTGTTTGCAGGCCTGCTGCAAGGTTGGTCGCGGCGTCACATAATGCGAATTGGCAAAAATTGTGATGCTATCCAGTTTTGTATTTTTTGAACCGGTTAGCGGGTCAAATTCAAAAATAGCTTCGATCTC
>CAJYBL010000102.1 GCA_913064995.1 uncultured Alphaproteobacteria bacterium | reverse complement strand
TAAAATCAAGGATGATAAAATCAAATATGTCGAAGGGGTGAATGGTCCGGCTAACGAAAATCGGCTTTGTGTGAAAGGCCGGTTCGGTTTTGACTATGTTCATCACGATCATCGGCTGACCAAACCATTGATCCGGCGTGATGATGCGCCGGCAAAGGGGCTGAATGTTGATCCGGCAAATCCGTTGACGCATTTCCGCGAAGTCAGTTGGGAAGAAGCGCTGGATGTTGCGGCAAACGGCTTTATCAAGCATCGTGATATTTCGGGCAAGCGCATTGCCGGTTTTGGATCGGCAAAATGTTCGAATGAAGAAGCCTATCTTTTCCAAAAGATAATCCGTCAGGGATTTGGTCATAATAACGTCGATCATTGTACGCGGCTATGCCATGCCTCATCGGTTGCGGCTTTGCTGGAAAATGTGGGTTCGGCTGCGGTTACGGCGACCTTTAACGAAATTGAAAATGCCGATGTCGCTATTGTTATAGGCGCCAACCCGACCGAAAACCATCCGGTTGCGGCAACCTATTTCAAGCAATTTGCCAAACGTGGCGGAAAATTGATTGTGATGGATCCGCGCGGGCAGGGGCTTAAACGCCATGCCGACCATATGCTGCAATTTCGCCCGGGTGCTGATGTATCGATGCTGAACGCCATTATGCATGTGATTGTCGAAGAACAGCTTTATGATCAGCAATATATCGAAAGTTTTACCGAAAACTGGGACGCGATGAAAGCGCATCTCAAAGCATTTTCGCCAGAAAAAATGTCTGAATTCTGCGGTATTGACGCTGAAACACTTCGTGCTGTTGCGCGTGATTTTGCCGGTGCTAAGTCAGCGATGATTTTCTGGGGCATGGGCGTGTCGCAGCATATCCACGGAACCGATAATTCCCGTTGTCTGATTTCGCTGGCTTTGATGTGTGGGCAGGTTGGACGTCCGGGAACCGGTCTGCACCCGCTGCGCGGCCAGAACAATGTTCAGGGCGCCTCTGATGCGGGTTTGATCCCGATGTTCCTTCCCGATTATCAAAGCGTCACCGATGATGGTGTTCGTTCGGCCTTTAATGAAATTTGGCATTCAGAGTCGATCGCGCCAGAAAAAGGCCTGACCGTGACCGAAATCATGGATGCGATCCATGATGGTGATATCACTTCGATGTATGTTCTTGGTGAAAATCCGGCCATGTCTGATCCTGATGCCGATCATGCGCGTGCGGCGCTGGCCAAGCTAGATCATCTGGTTGTGCAGGATATCTTCCTGACCGAAACCGCCAATTATGCTGATGTAATTTTGCCAGCATCGGCATGGGCAGAAAAAACCGGAACCGTAACCAATACAAACCGTCAGGTTCAAATGGGTCGCCCTGCCATTGCACCGCCAGGTGATGCTCGCGAAGATTGGTGGATTACGGTTGAGCTTGCCAAACGCATTGGTCTCGATTGGACCTATACGCATCCGCGCGAAGTGTTTGCCGAAATGAAACTATCGATGAAATCGCTTGATAATATTTCATGGGATCGTTTGGCCGCTGAAAATGTTGTCACCTATCCGTCATTGGATGCTACTGATCCGGGCCAACCGATCGTATTTGGTGATGGGTTTCCGCGAACGGATGGTAGGGCTAGATTTACCCCTGCCAGCATTATCGCTCCAGCCGAAACACCGGATACAGAATATCCGATGATTTTGACAACGGGTCGCCAACTCGAACATTGGCATACCGGATCAATGACCCGCCGTGCCACCGTTCTTGATGCGGTTGAACCGCAGGCAAATGCTTCACTGCATCCGCGCACCCTTCGTCGGTTGGGAGTCGAGGCTGGTGATATGATAACGATTGAGACGCGACGCGGGTCGATTTCAATCATGGCACGTGCCGACCCTGCGGTTGCGGAAGACATGGTTTTTGTACCATTTGCCTATGTCGAAGCCGCCGCGAATATCTTGACCAACCCGGTTGTTGATCCATTTGGTAAAATACCCGAGTTCAAATTTGCGGCTTGCCGTGTTGCCGCCACGATTGGAATTGCTGCCGAATAGGCGAGTCTTGTCATCTGATACGAGCCAAAAATACACACCCGATCACAATCATCAGTGATCGGGGTTTTTTGTTGGATTATGCACCGCAGTAAAAAGAAAATGTAAAAAATTTACAATTTTCATTTTTTCACTATTTTCCTTTGGATTCTTCACTTCAGCCGTTAAAGCTAGACTAGGTAAGGCTGAAATTGGCCGCTAGAACGGCTTAGGCGTTTGTGATCATGCCGCAGTGAAGAGGAGTTCCGAACCATGAAAATTTTGATCTTAGGAGCCTCATATGGCTCACTTCTGTCAACAAAACTATTGATGGCTGGCCATGATGTCACTTTGATTTGCCGCAGTAAATCGGCCGCGCTGATTAATGACGACGGCACTGAAGTTCGGATCAAATTGCGCGATGAGGATAGCCATCGGGCTTTTCGGTCACATGATCTTGCTGGAACGCTTGATGCAGTCACGCCGGCCGATGCGCGGCCCGAGAATTACGACATGATCAGCCTTGCTATGCAGGAACCACAATATTCTGAGCCGCAGGTACGCGATCTGATGCAGCGCATTGCCACCAGCCGCAAACCATGCTTGTCGATCATGAATATGCCGCCTTTGCCGTTCTTGCGCCGTGTCGATGCGCTGGGTGAGGCACCGCTTGAAATGTGCTATGATGATGCATCAGTATGGGCTGATTTCGAGCCGGGTCTGATGTCGCTTTGCAGCCCTGACCCTCAGGCCTTTCGCCCACCCGAGGAAGGCACCAATATTCTTCATGTTGGTTTGCCAACCAATTTCAAGGCAGCGGTATTTGCTGATCCTGCGCACAATGCGATGCTTCGACAGCTTGAATCCGATATTGCCGCGGTTACCGTTGATGGCAAGGATGTCCCTGTAAAGCTGCGCATCTATGACAGCCTGTTTGTGCCAATGGCAAAATGGAGCATGCTTTTGACCGGCAACTACCAATGCGTCCAGCGTGACGGCGTGCGGGCAATTCGCGATGCTGTTCATGGCGATCTTGCCGCATCAGCTGACATGTATGCGTGGGTTGATACTTTGGCTCGGGCTCTTGGCGCGGATGCGGCCGATCAGGTGCCGTTTGAAAAATATGCAAATGCGGCTAGTAGCCTGTTAAAGCCGTCCTCAGCCGCACGCGCGATTGATGGCGGTGCCAAGACGATTGAACGTGTTGATCTTCTGGTGCAGCGAATAGCCGCCAGCATTGGCATGCAGAATGATCTTCTTGATGAGACTGTGGCAATTGTAAATGACCGGCTTGATGCCAACCGGTCTGAGGCGCCTTTTTTTGAGGTCGCTTAAGATTGCTGAAAGGCTTTAAGGCAGCGTGCCCGTCGCCTATTATTTGGCAGGTATCATGTGGTGGGCCAATTCGCGTGTAAATAATTCGCATTAAATAGGGGTGATTCCATTGGTATTGCCCCTTTTGCCTGCGGTGAAACGGGGCTGATCTATCCGTTCAGCACATCTACAAGCGTGACGCCAAGTTTGGCAGGAGACGGGGACACGCTTACACCCGCTTCTTCCAGAGCTGCAATTTTTTCATCAGCACCGCCCTTGCCACCAGAAATAACGGCACCCGCATGACCCATGGTGCGGCCAGGAGGTGAGGTGCGGCCAGCAATAAAGCCAACCATCGGTTTTGAGCGGCCTTGTTTTGCTTCATCGATCAGGAATTGAGCTGCATCTTCTTCGGCTGATCCGCCAATCTCGCCAATCATGATGATCGACTCGGTTTGATCATCAGCAAGGAACATTTCCAAAACATCGATAAATTCGGTGCCTTTTACCGGATCGCCGCCAATACCGACAGCCGAAGACTGGCCAAGGCCCGCCATTGATGTCTGATAAACCGCTTCATAGGTCAAAGTGCCAGAACGTGATAGCACGCCAACCGAACCTTTGCGGAAAATACTTGGCGGCATAATGCCGATTTTGCATTCGTCAGGAGTCATCAGGCCTGGGCAGTTTGGCCCAATCAGGCGTGATTTCGACTTATCCAGCTTTTCCTTTACTCGCACCATATCCTGAACCGGCACACCTTCAGTGATACAGGTAATCAGATCAATGCCAGCATCAATCGCTTCTTCAATCGCGGCCGCAGCGCCTGCTGGTGGAACATAGATAACCGAGGAGTTGGCGCCGGTGGCGTCCTTGGCTTCGGCAACGGTGGCAAATAGCGGTAAGCTTTGCCCATTGGCGCCTGTCCATTGCTGGCCACCTTTTTTCGGGTGGGTTCCGGCGAGCATTTGCGTGCCATGATAGGCCAATGCCTGTTCAGTGTGAAATGTGCCGGTTTTACCAGTCAGACCTTGCACAATGATTTTAGTGTCTTTGTTAATGAGAATCGACATGTGCTTAGCCTTTCACTGCTTTGACAATTTTTTGAGCTGCATCATCCAAATCATCGGCGGCGATAACATTCAGCCCACTGCTGTTGATAATGGCTTTGCCTTCATCGACCTTAGTGCCTTCGAGACGAACCACCAAAGGCACTTCAAGATTGATATCATTAGCCGCTTGGACAACGCCTTCGGCAATAACATCACAACGCATGATGCCGCCAAAAATATTGACCAAAATCCCTTTTACATTTGGATCAGCGGTAATAATTTTAAAGGCTGCAGTTACGCGTTCGGTTGTTGCGCTGCCGCCAACATCAAGAAAATTTGCTGGCTCGGCGCCGTATAGTTTGATGATGTCCATTGTAGCCATCGCAAGACCCGCACCATTTACCATACAGCCGATTTCACCATCAAGGGCGATATAGGCAAGATCATGTTTTGAGGCTTCGACTTCTTTTTCATCTTCTTCAGTGATGTCGCGTAATTCCATAACATCGGGATGCCGGAATAGCGCGTTATTATCAAAAGACACTTTGGCATCAAGCACCTGAACGTCATTTGATTTGGTAACGATCAACGGGTTGATTTCCAAAAGGCTCATATCCTTGCTAACAAAGGCCTCGTAGAGATCCTTGAAAAGCGCCATGCCCTGTTCGCGGGCTGCTCCTTCAAGCTTAAAGGCGTCGGCAAGTGTCGCCGCGTCGGCATCAGTACAGCCAGCGCTAGGGTTAATGCCAACCGAATGGATCAGTTCAGGCGTATCATGTGCAACCGTCTCAATATCCATGCCGCCTTCGGTTGATGCAACGAATGAGGTTTTGCCGGTTTCGCGGTCAACAAGAATCGATAGATATAATTCACGGTCAATATCGGCGCCATCTTCGACATAAAGCTGATTGACGGTTTTGCCATTTGGACCAGTTTGCTGTGTGACAAGGGTTTTACCAAACATTTCAACAGCATTGGCAAGCGCTTCCCTAGCCGAAAAAGAGACGCGAACGCCGCCTTTGGCATCAGCACCAAGCTCCTTGAATTTTCCTTTGCCGCGTCCGCCAGCATGGATCTGGCTTTTGACCACCCAAACTGGGCCGGGAAGAGATGCAATCGCGCTTTCGGCTTGGTCAAGGCTGGTGATTGCAACGCCAGCAGCAATGGGCGCACCAAATGTCTGTAAAATTTTCTTCGCCTGATGTTCATGGATGTTCATTGTTACTGTCTTTCTCCCGCTATGTGGCCTTGTGTCAAGACGGCCACGGAAATTGCAACGATCGAA
>CAJYBL010000101.1 GCA_913064995.1 uncultured Alphaproteobacteria bacterium | reverse complement strand
GGGTTTGGCAGCAGATAGCCAACGCGCCCAGCTTTTTGCCGAGGCTGAAACTGCTTCCGACCCAAACCGTATTGCCGATATTTATACGCGCCTTTCTGATATTGAAGCCTATTCTGCCGAATCGCGCGCCGCCTCAATTCTATCAGGGCTTGGCTTTGATGCCGAAGCGCAGGCGCGTCCTTGCCATGAATTTTCGGGTGGCTGGCGCATGCGGGTGGCGCTGGCGGCGGTGCTGTTTTCCCAGCCTGATTTACTGCTTCTTGACGAGCCAACCAACTATCTCGATCTTGAAGGTGCGGTCTGGCTTGAGGCATTTTTGGCAAAATATAGACATACGGTTTTGGTGATTTCGCATGACCGGCAATTGCTGAACCGATCAGTTACCGGAATTTTGCACCTGACTGAGCGCAAGTTTGGCTATTATACCGGCAGTTACGATCAGTTTGATACCGAACGCCGAATGAAGCTTGAACAGCAGCAATCAATGGCGCGCAAACAGGACGCCCAGCGGCAGCATATCCAGTCATTTGTTGACCGGTTCCGTTACAAGGCGTCAAAGGCACGTCAGGCGCAATCACGCCTCAAGCAGCTTGAAAAAATGCAGCCGATTATGGCGTTGTCGGAACAGGCCGTATCGCCTTTCCGTTTTCCAGCGCCTGAAGAATTGCCACCGCCTTTGCTGGTGCTTGAAGATGTGGCAGTTGGCTATGATCAAAAGCCGGTTTTGCGCAAATTGGATTTGCGCCTTGATGCCGATGACCGTATTGCCCTCCTTGGGGCAAATGGCGAAGGTAAATCAACCTTGTCAAAGCTGTTTGCTGGACGGTTGCAGCCATTATCAGGATCGATCAAGAAATCAGGAAAATTGCGTATCGGCTTTTTTGCCCAGCATCAGCTTGACGAGCTTGTCGCGGGGGAAAGCCCCTATCAGCATATGCAACGATTGCGGCCAAAAGAACTGCCAACCAAATTACGCGCCCGGCTTGGCGGGGCTGGCTTTAATGCTGATATCGTCGATAATCCGGTTGAACGTCTATCAGGCGGACAAAAGGCACGTTTGCTGATGGCGATGGCGGCGATTGATGCGCCGCATATTCTGATCCTTGATGAGCCAACAAATCATCTTGATATTGAAAGCCGTGAAGCCCTTGTCCACGCGTTGAACGCCTATGAAGGAACGGTAATTCTTGTCAGTCATGACTCGCATCTTGTCGAGATGATCGCTGATCAATTGTGGATTGTCCAAGATGGTAAAGTCGCATCATTTGATGGCGATATGGTTGATTACCAGCGTCAATTGCTGGCGCGCCGTGGTACTGGTGACGCCCGCAGCCAGCGTGATGGTGATGATCAAACGGCAGCATCAAATGATCAGGCGCAAGGCGGGTCAGTTGAGAAATCAGGCGGCAAATTGCAATCACCCGGCCGGGTGCGCCGCCAGAATACCAGCCAGCTTCGTGCAAATGTCAAACAATGTGAAAAGCTAATGATGACGCTCGCCAATGAAAAAGACGGCATTACCGCAGAAATGGCAAAGCCTGGTTTCTATGATGGTAACAATGCTGATGCGATTGCCCGATTATCCAGCCAGCTTGCCAAGATTGATAAATCATTAGCCCAGGCTGAACAGGCTTGGCTTGCGGCTGAGGAGTCGCTTGCCGAAGCCGAGGCTAATGGCTAGCCATGCAGGCATCGTGGTTATAAAGCGATGATGTTAATGATGGTTTTTAGCATTTGGAATTTTGCCTGTATTCGTGTTTGATCATAACGGTAATATTACCTTTTGGTAAATTCACCAAACGCATCATTCCAGATGGAGGCTGAGCCATTCATGTGCCAATGCCATGATGATCAAGATCAAAATCGAGGATGAAAAGCGTGTCGAGTAGGGCATTGATTCTGATATGTGGAAAACACGAATGCCGGTGATCGGCCATATTCGACTTGGGTTGTTATGCGTGGCATGGATGGCGGCGCTAATTCAGGTGACAATAGGCGCAGATCTGATTGAACTGATCAATTTTGGGGTTATCGCCTTTATTGCCTTTGTGATTTTGACCTTATCACGCCTTCAGAATGATTCGGTTTTGATCTTGCTATTGCTTGTGGTTGTTGGTTGGGCGCTTCTTGATCACTTTCCCGATGGCAATGAATGGGCCGCTGGTGGCCGTTATGTTTTGATATTTGCCGCGCTTTTACCGACCATGGCATTGGTGCGCGCGACCGCCTCAATGATGCCTTCGGTTCACCGAACGCAGGGCGCGCTGGCGCAATTGCCAGCTTCGGCCTCGTCGGGTGGGCTGCATCTGGCAGCCAATATTTTTGGTGGCATCATCAATACCGGCGCGCTGGCGATTCTGTCGGCGGCCATTCCCAAAGATGCTGATGATCACCGCCGCCAGCTTGCTGCCGAAGCAGCGCTTCGCGGCATGGTAACGGCGGCGGCTTGGTCGCCCTTTTTCGTGGCTTTCGCGATTGGTCAAGGCTTTGTTGGCAAGGCCAATTCTTGGATCGCAATTGGCATTGGTGGGGTAACTGCCATTTTATTTGCAGCAATTTCATTACCTCTATTGAACCGGTCATTTTCGGGCGGGCAATTACGACTTGCGCTGATCTGCCTCAAACCTGTTTTAATGCGGCTTTTGCTGGTGCTTGGGGCGGTTCTTGGGTCGGCGTTGCTGTTTGATTTTACCGCTTTATCGGCAGTGGTTGTGGTGATGCCGGTGCTGGTATTGGTGCAATTCATCCGCTATCCGGCGCAGATCAAACCCATCATCGAAGATACGGCAAGCAGCATGCGCAATATTGCTGACGATATTTTGATCATCAGCATGGCCATGTTAATCGGCTATTTTGCAACACGAACTGGCGCCTTTACGGTTCTCGTGACCAGCCTTTATGATGGTGTCATTCCGGGCTGGTTTGCGCTGATCATAACGCCGCTTGGCATGATGCTGGCCTCGGTTGTCGGTATTCATCCGGTGATTAGCAGCACGGCATTTCTGGCGGTGTTCAGCGGTGGCCATGCCGACGTGCATCCGGCATTATTGATGCAGGCGCATTTGATTGGATGGGGCGCGGGAACGATGAGTTCGGTTGCGTCACTTTCGGTCATTACCGGTGCCAATCTGTTTCGGGTGCGATCGCGTGATCTGGTTCTTGGGTCGAATCTATGGACAGCTTTCGCCTATGCGCTTGTTGGTGGGGCGGCATTATGTCTTGTAAATATGGTGATCTAGCCAATTATACAGCGGTGGTTGTAAAATAGCGCGAAACGGGGGTTGCGGAGCGTCGGGGATGAAAAAATCAATAATTGTGATTGGTGGCGGCATTGTCGGGGTTGCGGCGGCTTTACAGCTTCAGCTTGATGGGCATCAAGTGTGCTTGATTGATCGGCAACAGCCGGGTCGCGAAACCTCATATGGCAATGCTGGTGTTTTGTCGGATTCATCGGTTGTTGTGCTGAATAATCCGGGGCTGATCAAGGCATTACCAAAATTGCTTTTGAACCGGTCAAATGGGCTTCGTTACAATCCTTTTTTCGTGTTGCGGCGGCTTGGTTGGTTTGTAAGGTTTCTGGCGCATTGCCGTCCATCGCATGCCAAACATGCTGCCCATGCCTTGCGGGCGTTGCTGCAACTATCGCTAGGCCAGCATAAAAAATGGATCAAGGCCGCTGGCGTCGATCCTCTGCTTCGTCATGGCGGCGGCTGGCTTAAGCTGTTCCGAACCGAAAAAGGCTTCGCCAATTACGTGGCTGAAATGGATATCATGCGCGAAGTTGGGGTCGCGTTTTCGGTCTTTGACCGCGAGCAGATCCGGCAAATCGAACCCGGGCTTGCGCCAATCTATCACAAGGGCGTGTTGATGGATGAAACCTGTGCCGTGTCCAGCCCCGCTGATCTGACCGATGCTTATCTTGCGTTATTTAAGGCGGCTGGCGGTGTTGTTGATTGCGTGACCGTAACCGGCCTTGCACGCGGCGATGATGGTTGGCAGGTGCGTGGTGATCATGAGGCATCATTTCACAGTGATGATGTTGTGCTGGCGGCAGGCGCATGGTCGGCCGAAATTGCTGGCTGGCTTGGCTATGATATTCCGATGGCTTGGGAACGTGGCTATCATCTGCATTTCGAAGCTGGTGATCAACCAGCGGTCACAAGACCCATTCTTGATGTTGAAGGTGGCTTTGTTGTTGCGCCAATGCGGCAGGGTTTACGGGTGACATCAGGTGTTGAATTGACCGATCGTGACGCCCCGCCCGATTTTGGGCAAATCACCCGATCAGCGACTTTGGCGGGCGAGGCGGTCAAGCTTGGTAAACAGATCGAAGACACACCGTGGATGGGGCGGCGGCCAACCCTTGTTGATTCGCTGCCAATGATTGGTGCCGCGCCGCGCCATGATGGGCTGTGGTTCAATTTTGGACATCATCATATCGGCCTGTCGATGGCACCCGGATCGGCATTGCTATTGGCAGCTTTGATCAAAAAGATTCCACCGCCGATTGATCCGGCACCCTTTCAGGCGTCTCGATTCTCAATCTGATTTGATAATTTAAGCGTTAGATAGTTTGGTTGTGAACACAGTCAGCATCAGCAAGTTGCTAGCAAATGTTATAAAAGAATAATTGAATGACGAATAAGCGCAATATCTTCGGCCTAAGCAATATATTGGCATGGGGAATGGATCAGGTCGAAGAGTTGAGGTGGTTCCAGGGTCCATTATCATGATGGACCCCAGGCTGATCATACACTGACATTCAACATGGACTAGTTTGAAGTGGGGCGGTCAACAGTCAAAGGGAAAACCGCGAATGAAAATATCAACTTTTCCGATGCTTCATGATAACCTGAACGCCGAATTTATGCCCCTCTAGCTCCCATTTGGAGAAATATCAATGGCAATGTCTAATATTGATCACATTGTAATCGGTGCAGCTAACTTAGAGAAAGCCACAAAAAAAGTAGAAGGGTTACTTCAAACCAAGTTTTCAACAAGTGGAAAACATTCTTTAATGGCCACGCATAATCGCCTCGCAAGACTCCAAAATTCTGCATATATGGAAATTATTGCTACCGACCCTAGCGCCACATTTCCAAAATCATGCACTCGAGAAAAACGCTGGTTCTCACTCGATTCGGGCAAAACTAAAAGAAGATTATCACGGGCCCCTCAACCGCTTTGTTGGGTTATTGCCGTAAATAACATTGAGCAAACTGCCTCAAATTGTGGCTACGAACCTGGCGGAGTCACTGAAATGTCACGAGGTGACTTTCGGTGGAAATTAACTGTACCAGATAGTGGCGAATTATCCGAGAATGGTGTTTTACCTGTTTTAATCGAATGGCCAAATGCTAAAAACCCAGCCCAAATGATGCCAAAGAGTGGTTTGATTTTAAAACAGCTCTTGCTTTCTCACCCAAACCCAAATTCTATCGAGCGCATATTGTCTAAATTGGACATTTCAGGACCAATTGACGTGAAACTTGGCGAACCAGGACTCCAATTTTCTTTCGAAAAACCGGACGGCAGCAATGTTTTGTTTAGCGAGAACTGTTTGGCTGGAGTTTGAAGGTCTACTCTAGTTATGTAATGTCAAACACCAATCCAACTGAGCTTTTTGGACAGTCTTTTCGTTGTGAGAACTTTCGAAACAAAGGAAAAGGATGTGCGTTCAAGAGCTTTAACAGTCTTGA
>CAJYBL010000100.1 GCA_913064995.1 uncultured Alphaproteobacteria bacterium | reverse complement strand
AGGGAAACCAAGCAGGGATGATCAGCCCGGATTGAACAGCCCGTGGGGACGTGGTCGACCTGGATGGCATATTGAATGTTCGGCGATGGCCAAAACCTATCTTGGCGAGGTGTTTGATATTCATGCCGGTGGGTTGGATTTGATTTTTCCGCATCATGAAAATGAAATCGCGCAAAGCTGTTGTGCGCATGATCAAACAAAAATGGCGCATTATTGGCTGCATAACGGCTTTGTCACGATGAATGATGAAAAAATGTCAAAATCGCTTGGCAATATTATTTCGGTTATTGATGCTGCTGATCAATATCGCGGCGAGACCTTGCGTGCGGCGCTCTTATCGGCGCATTACCGCGCGCCATTGGATTTATCGGATAACGCCATGCGTGACGCGCGCAACGGTCTTGACCGGCTATATCGTGCTGTTGGTGATGTTGACGCCTCGCATGACAAAATTGATGCTGATTTTATTGCCTGCCTTCTTGATGATTTAAACACGCCTGCAGCGATGGCGCGGTTGCATGAATTGGCGCGCTTGGCAAACAAAGGTGATGATGCCGCGGCAAAGGCGTTAAAGGCCAGCGCTGCAGTTCTCGGTCTTTTGCAGCAAAGTGCCGATGGCTGGGCCAAGGCGGGTGATGCTGCAACCGATGATGGTTTGGATGATGCTGCCATTGACGGCCTTATCGAAGCGCGGAAACAAGCTCGCGCCAACCGTGAATTTGGCAAAGCCGATGAAATTCGGGATCAATTGACGGGTGCTGGCATTATTCTTGAAGATAGTGTTGATGGGACGATTTGGCGGCGACGCTAGCAATGAACGGGCATTTTTGCTAAACCGATGCCGCAAAGACGAGCATAGATCGGCTTGCCAGCCATTTATTGCCGGTCACAGGCGGTGGGAGATTACCAATGGGTAGCGATAAAATATGGTTGTTTGACACCACATTACGCGATGGCGGGCAAACCCGCGGCGTCGATTTTTCGCGCGCCGATAAGGTTGCTATTGCCCATGCGCTTGATGATATCGGCATTGATTATATCGAAGCTGGCTGGCCAGGCGCAAACCCGACCGATGATGCCTTTTTTGCCAAGCCGCCAAAAATGAAAAATGCCAAGCTTGTTTCCTTTGGCATGACTCGCCGCGGTGGCCGCAGTACGGCGAATGATCCGGGATTGAGTGCGGTGATTGATGCCGAAGTTGACGCATCTTGCCTTGTCGGGAAAACATGGGATTTTCATGTAAAAACAGCATTGAACACAACGCTTGATGAAAATCTGGAAATGATCCGTCAATCGCTGATTGCCGCGGCTGATCGAGGCCGCGAGCCGATGTTTGATTGCGAACATTTCTTTGATGGTTACAAAAATAATCCTGATTTTGCGCTTGATTGTATTCGTGCGGCCAATGAAGGTGGCGCAACATGGGTTGTTCTTTGCGACACGAATGGCGGTACGCTTCCCGATGAAGTGTTTGATATTGTCAGCGCTGTTCACAAAAAAATGCCTGATATCCGCTTGGGAATCCATTGTCATAATGATTCTGGCGTTGCCGTGGCAAATTCATTGGCGGCGATTGCCGCTGGGGCGCGTCAGGTGCAAGGCACAATTAACGGGCTTGGCGAACGGTGCGGCAATGCCAATCTGATTTCGCTTATCCCCAGTTTGGTACTGAAAACTGATTATGAAACCAGCATTTCCGAGGCCAATCTTCCGAAATTGATGCGTTTGTCGCGGTTTCTTGATGACCGGTTAAACCGGGCACCGGATGCCCATGCGCCTTATGTCGGCGCGGCGGCCTTTGCCCATAAGGGCGGGTTGCATGCATCTGCCGCGCAAAAAGACCCGCGCACTTATGAACATGTACCGCCGGAAAAGGTTGGTAATGAACGGCATTATCTTGTCTCGGATCAGGCCGGTCGTTCAAACATGCTGGTGCGGTTTGCCCAGTTCAAGATCGAGATTGATCCCAAGGATGAACGGCTCGATACGCTGATCAGCGTTGTGAAGGCAAAGGAATTTGAAGGCTGGGCTTTTGATTCAGCCGAAGCCAGTTTTGAGCTTATTGCCCGTCAGATGCTTGGTGAAGTGCCGGAATATTTCCGTATTGGCCGGTTCCGTGTCATGGATGAGCGCCGGTTTAATGCGCGTGGTGAATTGGTTGTTGAATCCGAAGCCACAACAACAATTTTTGTTGGTGATGATTGTTTCCACGAAGCCGCCATTGGCAATGGTCCGGTGAATGCGGTTGATACCGCCATGCGCAAGGCGTTGGTTGCTGCCTATCCATCGCTGGCCGATGTCGAACTGGTCGATTATAAGGTTCGTATTCTTGATGCGGCCGAAGGGTCGGGAACCGGTGCTGTGACCCGTGTGATGATCGAATTTTGTGTTCCGGGTGGCCCTGTCTGGCGCACGGTTGGTCTATCGACCAATATTATCGATGCTTCGGTTGCCGCGCTTGGTGATGGCATGATCTGGAAATTGCAGCATGATAAGATTGCTGGTCCAAAGTCGATTTCAAAATGACAATCCTGCCAACCGCGCCAATTGTGATTTTGGCGCGCCCGCAAATGGGCGAAAATATTGGATCGGCTGCCCGCGCCATGATGAATTGTGGGCTGAGTGATCTTCGGCTTGTCGCACCGCGCGATGGCTGGCCAAACCCTGCGGCATTGCCAATGGCCGCGGGGGGAAGCGAAATCATTGAAAATGCGCGTGTTTACGACAATTTGGCTGATGCGGCTTTTGATGTGTCATTAATGGTGGCGGCCAGTGCCAGACGGCGTGATTTGCCGATTAAAAGCGCTGATCCACGCGCCGCTGCCATGATGATGCTGGCGCATGACCGGCAATCAATGGCATCACCCGCCAATGCGGCATCATCTAGCAGGGTTGCAATGCTGTTTGGACCCGAAGCCTCAGGGCTTGATAATGATGAGGTTGTGCTTGCTGATATTCTTGTGACCGCGCCGTTAAATCCGTCTTACCCATCGTTGAATCTGGGGCAGGCGGTTTTGTTGATGGCATGGGAATGGCGAATGGCTGCCTATCTTGCAAGCCAGCAAGGCGATGCTGCAGCTTCAGATCATTCAGATTTGGATCAATTGGCAAAACCAGTCATGCCGGATGCGCCCCCAGCCTCGATCAAAGAGCGTGATTTTCTCTTTCAGCGACTTGAGGCCGAGCTTGATGATGGCGGCTTTTTCACCGCACCCGATATGAGCCATGTGGTCAAACGGAATTTACGCGCATTTTTTACGCGGGCAGCCCCATCAGCGCAGGAAATTAGCACGCTTCACGGCGTGATTCAGGCACTAACGCGGAAACGCGACTAGCCATTGCGAAATATGTTTGACAAAAGGGTCAAATGCTCATATTTTCCGGCAAATTCTCGGGAACGTGGATTGCACCAGCGGGGTGTGATGCCGGTCAAAATACCAGCCTTGGCTGATATGGCGACCCTACCGGGGCAACAAAGGAAAAAGGAGCCAATCAATGGCAAAGTCCGATCATAAGCGGCACTCCTCAAAGCATAAAATTGACCGCCGTCTTGGTGTAAACCTGTGGGGTCGCCCAAAATCACCTGTAAATTCACGCGAATATGGACCAGGCCAGCATGGTCAGCGCCGCAAAAAGCCAACTGATTTTGGTGTGCAGCTGATGGCCAAGCAGAAGCTGAAAGGCTATTACGGCAATATCGGTGAAAAGCAGTTCAAAAAATATTATGCCGAAGCTGTTCGTCGTCGCGGTGATACAGGCCAGAATCTTGTTGGTATTCTTGAATGCCGCTTAGATGCCGTACTATACCGCGCTAAGATGGTGCCAACCGTTTTTGCGGCACGCCAGACCATCAACCACGGCCATGTCATGCTTAACGGCAAGCGTTGTAACATTGCATCAGTGATGCTAAAGCCTGGCGATGTGATTAGCTTGAAAGAAAAGGCAAAGAACATTCCTGCGGTTCTCGAAGCGATTGCTTCGGTTGAGCGCGATGTTCCAGAATATGTCGATGCAGATCACACAAAATTTGCAGCAACTTTTGTTCGGGTGCCAAGCCTTGATGAAGTGCCTTATCCAGTTCAGATGGAACCAAATCTGGTGGTCGAATATTACTCACGTTAAATCGTGATGGCTGGCAAAGGCTGGCACAAAACCACGATTTGATTGAAAAGGGCGACACGCAAGTGCCGCCTTTTTTGTTTGCATTATATAAAGACATGCAAAAAATATTAGTTGGTGCCAAAATATGCTGTTTGCAAAATCGCGCGGTAAAAGGAAATGCCGTTCCGCTGTGTTTTGTCGGACACGGTGTTTTCATAGCGCCAAAGGAGGTGGCATGACTGAAACGGGTAAGACAGAGGAGGCCATTGACGCAAAAACAGGCTGGCCTGAGCGATATTACGCGGTGATTTTTACCGCCCAGCGCAGCCTAAGCGGCGATGATATGTATGAAATCACCGCCGATCGCATGGTGACTTTGGCGCAGCAACAACCCGGCTTTCTTGGGGTTGAATCGGTTCGTGGTGATGATGGGATTGGCATCACTGTTTCCTATTGGACTGATCGTGATGCGATTACGCAATGGCGCGGTCATGCCGAACATGTGGTTGCCCAAGCGATGGGACGGCAGGAATTTTACGATTGGTACCGGATACGCATTGCCGAGGTTGTGTCGGAGCGCGCCTTCATGTCGGATAATATCGTTGAAAGCCACACCGCCGACTAGGGCTTTGCCAACAAATGCCAGCGGTGTGGTTTGGTTACCTCGCCAGCCTAGCTTGGCTGGACGTTAATGCCATGTGTTTGAAACATTTCGGTCAATTCACCTGTTTCATACATTTCACGAATGATGTCACAGCCGCCAACAAATTCGCCTTTTACATAAAGCTGTGGGATCGTTGGCCAGTCCGAATAGGCCTTGATGCCTTCGCGGATATTGTCATCTTCCAACACATTTATGCCGCGAAATTTAACGCCAAGATGCGATAGAACGCCCACAACCGCTGCGGAAAAACCGCATTGTGGAAATACTGGTGTACCTTTCATGAAAAGCACAACTTGTTCGCTGCCAATTTCATTATCAATGCGGGTCTTGAGTGCATCATCCAACATAATTTTGCTCCTAAAACTGGGTGTCATGCCCTGTTGGTAACGGGGTTTTAATTTTGCGGTGCCGATGTTTGCAGGGCGAGTGCGTGTAACTCTCCGCCCATACGGCCACCAAGTGCCTTGTAAACCATCTGATGCTGCTGAACGCGATTCTTGCCTGCAAAGGCGCTAGAGATCACGTTGCAGGCGTAATGATCACCATCGCCGCGTAAATCTTCGATGGTGATGATGGCATCTGGAAAGGCGGCCTTGATCAGATTTTCGATTTCACTCGCTGCCATTGCCATGATTACTGCTCCTTTTTGTTCCGCTTGGCTAAATGTTGTTTAAGCTGTTCCCCGTTTGACTAACCAGCCATCAATGCTGGGATACAGCCCTCAAACGCAGTATTTAACTCTGTTATCGATATGGTATCATTGTCACCAAATTTCAATTCGCTACGATCGGAAACCATACCAAGTTTTGTGATTTTAATACCAGCCTCTTTTGCCGCGGCGGTCAGCGTTTGGCTATCGGCTGTCGAAACAACAAACCTCGCTTGGTCTTCGCCAAAGGCCCAACCGTGAAGGTTGCCCGTCTTTGGCACCGCAA
>CAJYBL010000099.1 GCA_913064995.1 uncultured Alphaproteobacteria bacterium | reverse complement strand
GCGTTTCGTTTGTTGATTTTCTTGTAACCGCCAATTTGCCGGTTTTTTATTTGAAGTTCTGCCTTTTTTTCAAAAAACTGCCGCCAGTTGCCTTGAAAAAATGGGCTCATCAGTCTATCTACTGATAATCAGGACTAAATTGGTCTTGATTATGATAATCATTCGCAAAAACGTCGGTTTTAAAAGGTTTACCGCTTTTTGAAATGGCCGGCTTGATTGGATAGATAGGCTGATATGCTTCGCTTAAACCGGATGACCGATTATGCCATTGTTGTACTTGGTGCGCTTGCGCATCGGCATGGCGATGTTTTGGCAACGGCGCATCTGGCTGAATTAACCGGATTGGCACAGCCAACCGTGGCGAAAGTATCGAAAACGCTATTGGCCGCAGATTTGGTTGAAACCCAGCGCGGGGTGCGTGGTGGCTATCGGCTAACCAAAGCACCGGCGGATATCTCGCTTGTTGATATCGTCGAAGCAATGGAAGGCCCGATTGCGGTAACTGATTGCGTAGATGGAGCGCAAGACCCATGCGCGGTTAGCAATTGCTGTTTCATGAGCAGCCATTGGAACCATGTCAATCTTGCCATTCGCAATGCCTTGAATGATGTCAGCCTTGAAGATTTAACTGATCCGGCACAATTGTTTCCCTTGCCGGTGTCACCGCCCATAACCGATGACGACAGTCAGTTGTCCCGCCAATAGTCGGCATAACGTTATTATAAAAAGGAACCAGCCTTATGGTCGCAACGCAAGAAACCATCGACACGCTTGAAGAAGTAACCGGTAAATATAAATACGGTTTTGTGACCGATATTGAATCTGACAAGGCTCCCAAAGGCCTGAACGAAGATATAATCCGTTTCATCTCAGCCAAGAAGGATGAGCCACAATGGATGCTTGATTGGCGTTTGAAAGCATTTGCGACATGGCAAAAGATGGAAACACCTGATTGGGCCAAGCTGGATATCGAGCCGATTGATTATCAGGATATCCATTATTACGCGGCACCAAAAAGTAGTGAAGGGCCAGAGTCGCTGGATGAAGTTGATCCGGAACTGCTGAAAACCTATGCCAAGCTTGGAATTCCTCTTGATGAACAAAAGATTCTTGCTGGTGTTGTTGCGGTTGATGCGGTTTTTGACTCAGTGTCGGTTGCCACTACATTCCGGGGTGAATTGGCCAAGGTTGGGGTGATTTTCTGCCCAATTTCCGAGGCTATTCGCGACTATCCTGATCTGGTGAAGAAATATATCGGCTCGGTTGTGCCGGTTGCTGATAATTATTTCTCGGCTTTGAATTCGGCTGTCTTTACCGACGGATCATTCGTCTATATTCCAAAAGGGGTTCGTTGCCCGATGGAATTATCAACCTATTTCCGCATTAACGAGGCCAATACAGGCCAGTTTGAACGGACTTTGATCATTGCCGAAGATGAAGCCTATGTCAGCTATCTAGAAGGCTGTACGGCACCGCAACGTGACGAAAATCAACTTCATGCCGCGGTAGTCGAGTTAGTGGCGATGGATGATGCTGAAATCAAATATTCAACCGTGCAGAATTGGTATCCGGGAGATGAAAATGGCCTTGGCGGTATCTACAATTTTGTGACCAAGCGCGGCGCATGCCGTGGTGACCGGTCCAAAATCTCATGGACACAGGTTGAAACTGGATCAGCGATCACTTGGAAATACCCATCTTGTATCCTTCAAGGCAAGGATTCGGTTGGTGAGTTTTATTCGGTTGCGCTGACCAATAATCTCCAGCAAGCCGATACTGGCACTAAAATGATCCATATTGGTGAAGGTAGCCGATCAACGATCATTTCAAAAGGTATCTCGGCTGGCCGGTCGCAAAATTGCTATCGCGGTCTTGTTCGCATTCAGCCTGGCGCTGAAAATGCGCGTAATTTCACCCAATGTGACTCGCTTCTTGTTGGCGATAAATGCGGGGCGCATACGGTTCCCTATATCGTTTCGCGCAACCCAAGTGCCAAAATTGAACATGAGGCCACCACCTCGCGCATCTCCGAAGACCAGCTTTTTTATTGTCAGCAGCGTGGCATCTCAACCGAAGATTCGGTGTCGCTGATCGTCAATGGTTTTTGCAAGGAAGTGATGAAAGAACTGCCAATGGAATTTGCGGTGGAAGCCCAAAAGCTTATTGGCATCAGCCTTGAAGGTTCGGTTGGCTAAAACCAAACCAAAAGATAACTAGATATAATTGGAAAAGACTTATGGCACCTTTACTAGAAATTAGAGACCTCCACGCCTCGGTTGGTGATACGCCAATCCTGAAAGGCATTAACTTAGCGATCAATGTTGGTGAAATTCATGCCATCATGGGGCCGAATGGATCGGGCAAAAGCACCATGTCTTATGTGCTTGCAGGCCGTGATGGCTATGAGGTCACTGGCGGTGATATTCTGATGAATGGCGTTTCCATGCTGGAAATGGAATCAGATGAACGCGCCCGTGCAGGCATGTTTTTGGCCTTTCAATATCCGGTAGAATTACCGGGTGTTGGCGGCATGAGCTTTTTGCGCGCTGCCGTTAATGCCCGCCGGATCGAAGCTGGTGAAGATGAAGTCGACCAGCTAGAATTTGTAAAGCTGGTTCGTGCTAAGGCAAAAAATCTCAGCATCAATGACGATATGCTAAAGCGAGCGGTGAATGTTGGCTTTTCTGGTGGCGAAAAGAAACGCTATGAGATTTTGCAGATGGCGCTTCTCGAGCCGGTTCTCTCGGTTCTTGATGAAACCGATTCAGGGCTTGATGTTGACGCATTGAAAATTGTCTCTGATGGTGTGAATCTGTTGCGTGATCCAGCACGAAGCATGCTTGTTATCACCCATTATCAGCGTTTGCTAAACCATATTGTGCCTGACTATGTGCATATTTTGGCCGGTGGCAAAATCCGCCGCACTGGCGGTAAAGAACTTGCTCTTGAAGTGGAGGAGTCGGGTTATGTCGGTATCGACGATGCAGCCTAATTTAGACCAACTAGCCGGATTGACTGGCGTTCGAGCAGGGGCGTTAACGCGCTGGCAGGAAACAGGGTGGCCACATAGCCGAGTCGAACAATGGCGGTTTACCCGCTTGGCAAGCCTTGAAAAAATGGATCTTCGTCCAGCTTCGGCTGCTGCAGTGACGGGAACTGCGGCCATTTCGGCTGACTTGCCCAAAAATGCCGCAATCCTGTCCTTTAGCAATGGTGTTTTGGACGTTGCCGATCTCGCCGTTTTGCCAGTTGGTGTAAAAGCCAGCTTTTTAAACGAGAATGACACTGCCCTTGCTGCGCTTGCCGCATCGGTGCCAGCGTCACATCCGGTTAGCGACCTGTCGCTGGCCGTGATGACAAGCGGTCTGCATTTAGAGATTGCGGGCAAAGTTGATGTGCCGATTATTTTGGCCTTTACCGGTGATGATAATGGGGTGTCTTCGCATCCGGTTGTGTCTGTCAAGCTTGCTGATGGCGCGTCGGCGGTTCTGGCTGAATGGCATCAATCGGCTGTTGGTTTGTCAGCGCCGTTGATGGCAATCGAGGTTGGTGACAAGGCGCGTCTTGATTATGCCAAGGTACAGCATGACTCAGCGCAAAGCGCGCATCTGGCGGCAACTGGCTTGACGCTTGGTGAAGGCTCGGTGTTCGAGGGTTTTCAGATTTCCGTTGGCGGTCAATTGGCGCGTCTTGAGACGCATGTAACCTTGTCCGGTGAAAATGCTGATTGCACCTTATCGGCCATCTATCTTGGTCGGGCAAATCAGCATCATGATATCACCACCAATATGAGCCATGCCAAAGGGCATTGTCTATCAAACCAGATTATTCGCGGGGTTTTGGATGATTCGGCTCGTGGAGTGTTTCAGGGCAAGGTGCATGTCGCACCAGATGCGCAAAAAACCGATGGCCAGCAGATGAGCCGCGCTTTGCTTTTGTCGCGCAAAGCCGAAGCCGACGCCAAGCCCGAATTGGAAATCTATGCTGATGATGTGTTGTGTGCGCATGGGGCAACGGTTGGCGAGCTTGATGAAACCCAGCTTTTTTATCTCACAAGCCGCGGTATTGACCGTGATACGGCGCGTGGAATGTTGATCTCGGCATTTCTCGATGACGCTATTGATAGCATCAGCCATCTCGGATTGGCAGCCATGTTGCGGCCAGTGACGACCGCATGGATGACGACATCAAACCACTCTGAAGCCGGAGATCAATAATGGATGCGAATGCCGTAGATACCAGCATGACTGGCGGATATGATATCGAGAAAATCCGGTCTGATTTTCCAATTTTGTCGCGTAAAATATATGGCAAGCCATTGGTTTACCTTGATTCTGCGGCATCGGCGCAAAAACCAAAAGTGGTGATGGATGCGTTGGTTTCGGCCTACTGCGATACTTATTCAAATGTTCATCGCGGCTTGCATTTCTTGTCTGAGGCGTCAACTGATGCCTATGAGGCGGTGCGTGGTAAGGTTGCGCATTTCATTGGCGCTAAATCAGGCGATGAAATTGTGTTGACCGCTGGTGCAACAATGGCCTTGAACATGATTGCACAATGCTGGGCCTTGCCTAGATTAAATGCAGGGGACGAGATTTTGATCAGCATTGCCGACCATCACGCGAATATCGTGCCGTGGCAGATGGTGGCTGAAAAAACTGGTGCGGTTCTTCGTGCCTTTCCGGTTGATGAAGATGGCAGTTTCAATATGACTGCCTTTACCGACATGATCACAGCCCGAACCAGAATTGTGTCGGTACCACATGTCTCAAATGTGCTTGGCACCGTTTTTCCAGTTGCCGAAATGGCCAAAATCGCGCATGACGCCAATGCGCTTATGGTTGTTGATGGTTGTCAGGGCGTTATTCATATGCCAGTGGATGTTCAGGCCTTGGACGCTGATTTCTATGTTTTCTCTGCGCACAAGCTCTATGGGCCGAATGGTGTTGGCATCCTGTGGGGAAAGGCCGAAATTTTGGCTGAATTACCGCCATTTTTGGGTGGCGGCGATATGATTGACCGCGTGACCATCGAAAAATCTACCTATGCTTTGCCGCCGCATCGTTTTGAGGCGGGAACACCGGCGATTGCCGAAACCATCGCGCTTGGCGCGGCGGTTGATTATGTGCAATCGATTGGCATGGAAGCCATTCGTTCGCATGAACAAGATATCTTGTCCTATGCGCATCAGCGGCTTCTGGCGGTTGATGGCTTGCGGCTGATCGGCACGGCAGTTGGAAAATCGGGTGTTGTATCCTTTACGATGGATTGCGCCCACCCGCATGATATTTCAACAATCATTGATAATGATGGTGTGGCCATTCGTGCTGGCCATCATTGCGCCCAGCCATTAATGGATTTTTATGATCTGCCATCAACAGCGCGGGCATCGGTTGGCATTTATACCACGCGTGAAGAATTTGACGCTCTGGCAATTTCGCTGGAAAAAGTTAACCGGATTTTCGCATAGGGGCGGGTTGATGACACAAGATCACGATACCAAAACAGCCGCGCCAGATCATGCCGGTTTAGATCATTCCGGGCCGGGTCTTGCGGATTTTCTGCCCGATACCAGCAATGGCTATATTGCCAAGGCTGGCGCTGCGCTTGAAAATTCGGCTGGACAAGCTGATCCGTTGGCTGTTGAAGATGCGCTGAAATCGGTTCATGATCCGGAAATTCCGGTCAATATCTACGACCTTGGTCTGATCTATGATGTTGAACGGCGGCATAATGGTGATGTTTATGTTACCATGTCACTGACGGCACCCGGCTGCCCGGTTGCTGGTGAAATGCCCGGGCAGGTGGCGCGGGCATTGG
>CAJYBL010000098.1 GCA_913064995.1 uncultured Alphaproteobacteria bacterium | reverse complement strand
CGCAGATCATCTCGCTGCGTGCAAACGCCGACCGGACAGGTGTTGGAATGACATTGCCGAACCATGATACAGCCCATTGCAATCAATGATGAAGTGCCAATGCCATATTCATCAGCGCCAAGCATCGCTGCCATCACGACATCGCGGCCTGTTTTCAATCCACCATCGGTTCGAAGCACAACCTTGTTGCGAAGATCATTCATCGACAGCACCTGATGCACTTCAGACAGACCCATTTCCCACGGCAAACCCGCATATTTGATTGATGATTGCGGACTAGCACCAGTGCCACCACCATGGCCTGAAACCAAAATCGAATCCGCCTTGGCCTTGGCAACACCAGCGGCAATTGTGCCAATACCGGTCGAAGCCACCAGCTTGACGCAGACCTTTGCGTCTGGGTTGATCTGTTTTAGATCATAGATCAACTGTGCCAAATCCTCGATTGAATAGATATCGTGATGAGGTGGCGGTGAAATCAATGTCACACCCGGGGTTGAATGGCGTAATCTTGCGATCAGGCTATCAACCTTGATTCCAGGCAATTGGCCGCCCTCGCCGGGCTTAGCGCCTTGCGCGACCTTGATTTCGATTTCTTCACAATTATTCAAATATTCGGCAGTCACACCAAACCGGCCCGATGCAATTTGCTTGATCGCGCTTGACGGATTATCGCCATTTTCGCGAAGTTTGAAACGCGCCGGATCTTCGCCGCCCTCGCCCGAATCCGATTTAGCACCAATACGATTCATCGCAATCGACAGGGTTTCATGCGCCTCAGGGCTTAGCGCGCCAAGCGAAATGCCCGGTGAGACTAACCGTTTGCGGATGTTGGTAATTGATTCGACACGTTCGATCTCAACCGCCTCACCAGCCGCCTTGAACGCCATCAAATCACGAAGATTGATCGGCCCCTGATCATTGACCAGCGATGAATATTTTTTCCAGCTTTCAAAAGAGCCGGTATCGCAAGCATGCTGCATGGCGTGGATCAATTGCCCGTCAAAGGCATGGCGTTCGCCAGATTTGCGATAGCGGAAAAATCCACCAACCGGCAAATGCAAATCATCATTGGCAAAAGCCTTGTCATGCATTTCAATAACCCGCGTTGCGATGCCTTTCAGGCCAAGACCCGAAATACGCGACGACATTGGCGGGAAATAATCAGCAACCAATGACCGTGACAGGCCAAGCGCCTCAAAATTATAACCACCACGATATGAGGCAATCACTGAAATGCCCATTTTCGACATGATTTTCAGCAAGCCTTCTTCAACCGCCTTGACGAAATTACCAACCGCATCGCGAAGTTCCATGCCAACAAGCAGGCCGCGCTCATGCCGCTCGGCAATCGCCGCTTCGGCAACATAGGCGTTTACCGTGGTTGCACCAACCCCGATCAAAACAGCAAAATGATGGACGTCAAGACATTCACCGCTAGCCACATTGACCGATGTAAATGTGCGCAATTGCTGCCTGACAAGGTGCGAGTGAACCGCGCCTGTTGCCAAAATCATTGGTATTGGGATTCGGCTTTCCGACACATTACGGTCGGTCAGCATCACATGCTCACAACCTGACCGAACGGCTTCTTCAGCCTCGGCCTGAATTCGCTCTAGCGCATCGGTAAAGGCAGTTTCAGACCCGTCATTGTCAAAACTACAATCAATTTCGGCCGCCTTTTTGCCAACATAGCGGCATAGCGCGTCCCATTCCGGCACTGTCAAAACAGGTGAATTCAATACCAGATGATCGCATTGCTCGGGCGCTTCATCCAGAATATTGCCAAGATTGCCAAGCCGTGTCCGCAGCGTCATCACATGGCGTTCACGGAGCGAGTCAATTGGCGGGTTGGTTACTTGCGAGAAATTCTGCCGAAAGAAATGATGCAGGCCGCGATAGCGGTTTGACAAAACGGCAAGCGGCGTATCATCACCCATTGATCCAATGGCTTCTTTGCCGGTTTGCGCCATTGGCTGCAGAACCAGTTCCATATCTTCCATTGTCCAGCCAGCCATCATCTGACGGCGGCGGGTTTCAGTCTTGGTAAGAGGCTGGCTTGCTTTACCAGTTGAGTCCACCAAAAGTGAATCCATCTGCTTGGCGCGGCCAATCCATTTGCTCCAGTCGCATTTCTTGGTCAAAGCGTCTTTCAACTCACCATCTTTATACAGACGGCCTTCGGCAAGATTGATACCGATCATCTGACCCGGTCCAAGCCGCCCACGTTCGGCAATTTTGGTATCGGGAACAACAACCATTCCGGTTTCCGAACCAGCAATGACAAGCCCATCATGCGTTACCACATAACGAAGCGGGCGCAATCCGTTCCGGTCAAGACCAGCAACAACCCAATCACCAGCAAAGGCCGCAATCGCCGCAGGGCCATCCCATGGCTCCATAACCGAATTGCAATAGGCATAAAGCTTGGCACGCGGGTGATCGCTGCTTACGTCAATGGCTTCAGGGATCATCATGGTTTTCACCATTGGCAATTGCCGCCCACCGTGAACCAACAATTCAAAAACCGCGTCAAGCGCTGCCGAGTCGGAACTTCCATTAGCAACAACCGGCTTTAGATCGCCAATCGTGTCGCCAAACAAAGCCGATTCCATGCGGTCTTCGTGACAGCTCATCCAATTTTGATTGCCACGAATGGTGTTGATTTCACCATTATGCGCCAAAACGCGGAATGGCTGCGCCAATTTCCAAGTTGGCATGGTGTTGGTCGAATAGCGCTGATGATAAATTGCAAAAGACGACACAAAGCGCTGATCAAGCAAATCTGGAAAAAACGCCGTTACCTGCTCGGCAAGGAACATGCCTTTATAAATGACCGAACGACTGGATAGTGAACAAAGATAAAAATCATTGATCATATGTTTGATAACGGCCTTTTCGATCCGGCGGCGAACCAGATAGAGCTGGCGTTCGGCTTCCGCGGCATCCATTTCAACCGGCATCGAAAACATGATCTGTTCAATTTCCGGACGTGTCGCAATGGCCTTTGTGCCAAGCGCCTTGATATCTACTGGCACCTGCCGCCAGCCATAGATGCTGTGCCCAACAGCCAGAATTTCCTGCTCAACAATACAGCGGCAGCGTTCCTGCGCGCCCAAATCGGTACGCGGCAAAAACACCATGCCAACCGCCAACCTGCCGCCATCATCATCATGGCCGGTGCGCGCGATATGTTCGATAAAAAAGTCGCGTGGAATTTCAATATGGATACCAGCGCCATCGCCAGTCATGCCATCAGCATCGACTGCACCGCGATGCCAGATCGCTTGCAATGCTTCGATGGCTGATTCGACAACAGCGCGGTTAGGCTTGCCATTTTGTGTCGCTACAAAACCAACACCACAAGCGTCATGTTCCATTTGCGGGCCATAAACACCAGCTCTGGTTAATTTGGCTTCATTCGCAGCGCGGCGCTGAAGATAGGCGGCTTCATCAAAATTCTTTGTCATTTTACGCTCCGTATATGCAGCGGTCTAGCGACCGGCACCAGCGGCCCGCGGCGCATCAGCGGCGGCCATAATCCATTGATCAATCGCCTCGGCCGCGTCACGGCCGTCACGAACACCCCAAACAACAAGCGAAGCGCCGCGAACAATATCGCCAGCCGCAAACACGCCGTCCAGATTTGTCATCATTGTCCGCCAATCAATTTTCAGCGTTCCCCAGCGGGTGACTTCGAGCCCATCCTGACCAAACATTGTCGGCAAATCTTCCGGATCAAAACCAAGCGCCTTGATCACCATATCGGCAGGCAATTCATGCGCTGATCCATCAATCACTTCTGGCACTTGGCGGCCGGTTGCATCTGGCTGGCCGAGGTGAATGCGCTGGGCCTGAACCGCACGCACCTTGTCATCACCAAGAAACGCCTGTGGCGCAGACAGCCATTTGAAAACAACACCTTCTTCTTCGGCATTTTGAACTTCGCGCTGTGACCCCGGCATATTCGCCCGATCGCGGCGGTAAAGACAGCTAACCGATTTGGCCTTTTGACGAATTGCCGTGCGAACACAATCCATCGCGGTGTCGCCGCCGCCAATTACAATAACATCTTTGCCTTCGGCGTTCAGCGCACCCGAATCAAATGCCGCAGCATCATCACCAAGGCTTTTGCGATTTGATACGGTTAGATATTCAAGCGCCGGAACGATACCATCAAGTCCGCTTCCCGGCGCAGCAATGTCGCGTGCCTTATAGACACCGGTCGCCACCAGAATTGCATCATGCTTGGCCCGAATATCGGCAAAGCTGGTCTCGCCGCCAATATCAACGCCAAGATGGAAGTGAACCCCGCCATCAATCAGCAATTGCCCGCGACGCTCGACAATTGATTTCTCCAGCTTGAACCCGGGAATGCCATACATCAACAAGCCGCCGATGCGATCATAACGGTCATAAATATGCACCTGATAACCACGATGGCGAAGCATTTCAGCGGCGGCCAACCCGGCTGGCCCTGCTCCAATGATGCCAATCGATTCCGCCCGTTCAACACGCGGCGCGGCTGGCTTGACCCAGCCCTCGGCAAAGGCGGTTTCGGTGATATGTTTTTCAACCGCGCCAATCGTGACCGACTCAAATCCTTTCTCGATCACGCAGCTGCCTTCGCAAAGCCGGTCTTGCGGGCAAATACGGCCACAGATTTCCGGAAAATTATTGGTCTGTGATGACAGTTCATAGGCTTCCTGCATCCGGCCTTCGGCAGTCAGCATCAACCAATCGGGAATATTGTTATGAAGCGGGCAATTCACCTGACAGAACGGCACGCCGCATTGCGAACAGCGCGATGATTGGGTTTCCGCCTCGGCAGCATCGAAATCATCATAAATTTCATCAAAATCAGCGATACGCTTTTCAGCCTTGCGCTTTTCCGGCATGGCCTTGTCAGTCGAAACGAACTTCAACATCTTTGATGACATATCTGCTACTCCCTATCAATTCAGCAGTGGCGTCACAATCGCTCATGCTGCTGTTTCAAACCCCGCATCCCCCTGGTCAAACGGCAAAGCGGTTTTCGTCTCGGTCTTTTCTGGTGCCTACGGTCTGCAAAAGCCTGTCAATCGCCGCCGCAACACCCAATCCCGGCGCAACGAACGATTTTCATCTTTTCAACTATGCTGGCATCACCCAGAAATTTTGGCGCAACCGCCGAACGCAATCGGAGAATAATATTACGCTTTAATCGGTCACACCGTTAATTAGACAACATTCGTTACCTTTTTTTGATGATAATTGCAAGTGTGATTCAGATGACGCCGGTAAATCTGCCATAACCTATCGTAATTATGGCCGAATTGGTACTAATAAGGCAGATGATGTTAAATCAGATTGATGCTGGTCAATAATCACCTTCTGCGCCTATGATAATAGCGATCACTACCACCCATTTGGCCGGTTTGATAATGCGCCGTTAATGATATTGCGCTGCAAGGAGCCTCACTAATGCCGTTAAGCCTGCTAATTCTTGTTGCTGCCATTCAGGGTTTGACCGAATTTTTGCCCGTATCATCATCGGGTCATTTGGTGCTGATCCCAATTGTCATCGATTTCGCCTATCAGGGCCGGGTGATTGATGTGGCAGCGCATGTTGGCACTTTGGTTGCGGTTGCCTTTTATTTACGCGAGGAAATCATTGCCATTGCCTTGGCAATGCTGCGCTTCGGGCGCAATGATCCGGATCATGCACGGCTTGGCATCATGCTTGTTCTGGCAACCATTCCGGTGATTATCGCCGGTTATATCGTCAATTATGCCAATTGGCATTGGCTTGACATGGTTTACAGCCTTGCCATTGCCAATCTGGTATTTGCAGTCATTTTATGGTTTGCCGATAAGGTGCCAGCCACACGGCGCGACCTTGGTCAAATCGGCTTGCCG
>CAJYBL010000097.1 GCA_913064995.1 uncultured Alphaproteobacteria bacterium | reverse complement strand
TAAACCGGGTAAGGCTTGGATGTCGGCATGAATTGCCTCGGCACGCGCCTCTTCAATTTGACCCTTAGCGCGTGCCAACGCCACAGCAAAACACAGCAAAACCGTCAATTGCGCGGTAAAAGCCTTGGTGCTGGCAACACCGATTTCCGGCCCTGCCCGCGTTGGCAAAACAGTATCTGCCTCGCGCGCAATCGTACTGCTTGGCACATTGACCAGCCCGATAGTTTGCAGACCACAAGCTGCTGCATGGCGCATGGCCATAAGTGTGTCAAGACTTTCGCCTGATTGCGAAATGGCGATTGCCGTATTATAGGGCGCTGTTGCTGGCTGGCGATAATGAAACTCGGATGCCACTTCACAAGCCACCGGCACCCGCGCCAGCGATTCAACCCAATAGCGGGCAATCTGTGTCGCATAATGGCTGGTTCCGGCTGCCACCATGACAATACCGTCAATAGACCGAAGCGCCTCATCGCTCATCTGCGCGGTTAGGCGGCCATATTCATTTGTCATCGCCGCCAGCGAATGGGCAATGGCATCCGGCTGTTCGTGAATTTCTTTTTCCATATAATGGCGATAACCGCCCTTATCGACTAGGCCCGGGCTTGCCGCCACAATCACTGCCTCACGATTTACTGGCGTGCCATCGGCCTGATAAACCGAAACACTATCGGCGCGAACCAGCGCGTAATCATGATCTTTTAGGTAAACCACTTTTCGCGTTAAATGCGACAACGCAATCGCATCTGACCCGATATAACAAGCGTCATCACCAATGCCCAAAGCCAGCGGCGAGGCATTACGCGCCACGATCAATAAATCAGGATGATCAATCGCCATCACTGCAAAGGCGTAGGCACCGTCAATTTCATCAAGCACCTGACGCGTTGCCGGTGCAGGATCCAGACCAGCATCAAACGCTTCGACAAACAGATGCGCCAAAACTTCAGAATCAGTATCACTGGAAAAGTGGTAGTCAGCAGCTTCTAGCCGCGCGCGGATGGTTCGGTGGTTTTCGATAATGCCATTATGCACAATCGCAACCCTCCCCGATGCCACATGTGGATGCGCATTTTCGGTTGAAACACCACCATGCGTCGCCCAGCGTGTATGACCAATACCAACATCACCAAGCAACGGCGTTTCTTTGAGTGCCAAATCAAGATTCACAAGCTTGCCTGTGGCACGTTGAAGCGCGATCGCGCTATCATGAATCGTAACAATTCCCGAACTGTCATAACCGCGATATTCAAGGCGCTTTAATGCATCAAGAAGCACATTGCTACATTGCTTATGTCCAACCGCACCAACAATTCCGCACATCAGCTACCTTCTTTCATCATCTTTAAGCCGGTTTTCATGGCCTCACGGCGATCTAACAAAAGCCCAGACTTTGTCCGAAAGCCCTTAAGCCTTAAGGATCGAATTGTTTATCAAATGGTGATAGTTATATTTTTAATTGAAAGAAAGCCCAGAATGGTTCTTTTTTGATGATTTTTCCCAATTTGGCCCTAAAAGCAAAACCACACCACGCAAATGTTTGGCATTCAGCGGTATTTCCGATTATAAATTTTATATGGAAATTGCTGCCATTATTCTTGCTGCCGGAAAAGGCACGCGTCTCAACTCTGCTTTGCCAAAGCCGCTTCATCATATTGGCGGCAGGCCAATGCTGGCATGGTCGCTAGACGCTGCCAAGGCAGCGGCAGCAAGCCATATTGTAACGGTTCTGCCAAAGGGTTCAGACGCAATCATCAACTGGCTTGACGGGCAAAAAAGCTGTATCCAAGACCCACCAAAAGGCACCGGTCATGCGGTATTGGCGGCCCGCGATAGCCTGGCCGGCTTTGACGGCATTGCTCTGATCATGTATGCCGACACGCCATTGATAACGGCGCAAACCCTTTCTAGCCTTGCTGACGCGATTACCGATGGTGCCGATATCGCGGTTTTGGGGTTTGATTCGGCTGATCCCACTGGCTATGGCCGGTTAATCACCAGTTATGATCATAAGCTGGAAAAAATTGTTGAGCATAATGATGCCAGCGACAGCGAACGCGACCAAAGATTGGTCAATGGCGGCGTTATGGCAGTGCGTTGTCCATTGCTATTTGATCTTCTAGAAAAGGTCGGTTCAGATAATGCCAAGGGCGAAATCTACCTTACCGATATTGTCTATCATGCCAATGCGCAGGCATTGAACGTCACTTACCGTACCACCGACGAAACCGAAATTGCCGGCGTCAATAGCCGCCAAGATTTGGCTCATATCGAGGCTATCCTGCAAAACCGGCTTCGCCAAAGCGCGATGGAACAGGGCGTAACCCTGCAAGCCCCAGAAACAGTTTTTCTTCATGCCGATATCCGTTTTGGCCGTGATGTGATCATCGAACCGCATGTTGTTATCGGTGCTGGCAGTGTGATTAGCGAAGGCTGCATTATTAAATCATTCTCTCATATTGAAGGCGCAACGCTTGGCGCATGCTGCATTATTGGCCCCTATGCAAGGCTCCGCCCGGGCACAAATGCTGATGAAGGTGTCAAGATCGGTAATTTTGTCGAAACGAAAAAGGCTGTCATTGGTGCCGGAAGCAAGGCCAATCACCTAACCTATATTGGTGACACAACAATCGGCGTTGGCGCCAATATTGGGGCTGGCACAATTACCTGTAATTACGACGGCTTTGGTAAATTCAAAACCCTGATCGGTGATGGCGCGTCAATCGGATCAAATACCGCGCTTGTCGCCCCTGTTACAATTGGCGCGGGAGCAATTATTGGCGCTGGCAGCACCATCACCGCTGATGTATCGCCCAATGCCATCGCAGTGACGCGAAGCGCGGTTGATGTTCGCCATGATGCTGCCACCCGCTATCGCAGCGTTCGCGAAAATGACACCAAATAGATAAATTGATCTGACGTCTGCTGATAATGAGCCACCCTAATGAATGTTAATATCGCCAACGCCGCAAGATTACTTTGCTCACTTCAAGCCAAAAACGTGCTTGTTCTTGGCGATGTGATGCTTGACCGGTTTGTTGATGGTGCCGTGACCCGCATTTCGCCCGAAGCGCCTGTTCCGATTTTAAGCCAAAGCCGTATTCGCCAAATGCCGGGCGGAGCCGCAAATGTAGCCTGTAATCTGGCGCAGATGGGGTTGCATGTGCATTTGATCGGCGTATGCGGCGATGATGAAGCCGGAAAATCATTGCATAACGAATTGACAAAGCTTCCCACCATCCACTTTGATCTGGTTACCACCACCGGTAGGCCAACAAGCCTAAAAACGCGCTTTCGGGCTGGCAGCCAGCAAATTTTACGCGTCGATGATGAGATCGCTAGCGATATTGACGCCGCCGCCGCCGAACAATTTTTCTCATATGCTATGCCCGCAATTCAAGATGCCGATCTGGTGGTGCTGTCTGATTATGCAAAAGGCGCCCTGCCACCATTGCTTCTTGAAAAAATCATTGCTCATGCCAAGACCAAAGGCAAAATGATCATCGCCGATCCAAAACGCGCCGATATCTCAGTCTATTCCGGTGTCGACCTGCTGACGCCAAATCTGGCAGAATTGCAAAACACCACTGATCAGATATTGAGTTCAATCGAGGCGATTGGCGAGGCAGCAACCACGCTTGCCAAAGAATTTGGCATTAGCAGCATTTTAACCACTATGAGCGCACGCGGTATAATGCTCAGCAAGGCTGATGGCACCCAATTCCACGATCCAGCAAGCGCACGCGATATTTTCGATGTATCTGGTGCTGGCGATACTGTGGTGGCGATGCTTGCTAGTGCATTGGTTGCTGATGCTGATTTAGAAGATGCTATCCGGCTGGCTAATCACGCTGCCGGTGTTGCCATTGGCAAATCGGGAACCGCCGTTGTTGCACCAGGTGAAGTTTTGGCGCATTTAGCAGGCGCGCCGCCGCCAACCGACTGGCCAAGCATTGCCATGCAATGCACCAATTGGCGCGATGCTGGTCAAAAAATCGCGTTTGCCAATGGTTGTTTTGATTTGTTGCACCCTGGGCATATCCATCTTTTACGGGAAGCGGCACACAATGCTGACAGGCTGGTCGTTGGATTGAATGGAGATACCTCTGTAAAGCGTTTAAAGGGCGCCGGACGCCCAACACAACCAGTCGAACTGCGAAGCGCCATTCTGGCTGCACTGCCCTTTGTCGATGCCATAGCGGTGTTTGATGAGGACACACCCTTTGACCTTATTGCAACCTTGCAACCTGATATTATCGTAAAAGGTGGTGATTATATTGCCGATCAGGTTGTTGGCGCCGATATTGTGGCAGCACGCGGTGGACGAGTGTTGATTATCTCGACCCTTGATGGCCATGCGACAAGCAAGCTGATTACAGCCTAACCCGTAAAAAAAACGGTGCGTTCTACCATTGGCAAAACACGCCGCCTTATTGTCAGATGTTATGGCTAGTCGATTTTTTGACCTTCCCAATGCGGCACATCTTTGCCTTCAAGAACTGCCTCGAACGACCGAAGGCGCTTGTAAATCGAAATCAACTCGACAATTGTTGACCAGCTGCGAACCAGAAATTGCAAGGATGATTCAACCCGTCCAAATGCCCGCACAATCTGCTGCATCACGCCAAGGGTGATCGCCCCAGACACAATTGTTGGCGCCAAGGCAACATAGGGAACAAGAACACCTGCCTGCAAATAGGAAATCTTGGCGACATCAAAATAAAGATAATGGAAAAACAGGCGGTAATAGTTTTTACGCACATTCCCGAAAAACTCATTCACAGTTGGTGGGGTGATCCGGTCTGTATCATCTTCACCATAAACCAATTGCTTGCGATAGGCGGCCTCGACCACCTGATTGTTAAATTCCAACCCCGGTAGTTTGTAACCAACAGCGGCAAGAACAACAGTGCCAAACAGCGCAAAAACAATCGCCACATAAACCAGTGAATGTTCTACCACGCCGAAAAACGGCAATTCAGTTACATTTTTGGACAGGCCCCATAGGATCGGCAAAAAGGCAAAAAGCGTCATAACCGAGTCGAGAAACGCAACGCCAAGCCCTTCCATAATCGCGGCAAAACGTTTGGTATCTTCTTGAACGCGCTGTGATGCGCCTTCGATTTGATGAAGCTTCTTCCAGTTTCCGGTATAGTAATCATTCATCGCCGTACGCCAGCGAAACACCCAATGTTTTGAGAAAAAGCTTAGCAGTGTTGCGATAACAACATAAATGCCAGCAATCTTAAAAAAGCTGAACAAAGCCCCAAAGAACTCGGCTTGCTTTACCGCATTTGGTGTTGATAGAGCCTTTTGAACCATATCATAGAACTGGCCAAACCATTCATTAATCATCACATCGACTTGCACCTGATAATAGGTACCGCCAACGATAACCACCATGCCAAGCCAAGCCCAAAGCGCCCATTGACGTGATCTAAAAAAAGACAAAAACATTTCAATTCCTCGCAATCTGAAAAGATGGCATGCCAACAGCAATCCATATGACATGGGCCGGCTTAGATTTTAATCAATACACCTAAATAAAAACAAATGCGCGGCTAATGACTATAGCCAGCGATTTGCCTAGCTTTGCCGCCGATCATGAACAATGGCACTGGCAACAATACCAAAGCCAATAAAAACGGTCAGCATTGACGTACCACCATAAGAAATCAGCGGCAATGGCGCGCCAACAACGGGCAGCAACCCAGTCACCATCGCCACATTCACGAACATATAGAAAAACACCATCATGCCAATGCCGATACAGGTAAGCTGGGCAAAACGGCTATTCACGCGAAAACTAATCCGCAGAATTGCGATGGTCATTAAAAGGTAAATCAGCAAGATAAAAACATTACCAGCAAAGCCAAATTCTTCACCAATCATGGTGAAAACAAAGTCGGTTTGCTTTTCGGGAAGGTAATTTAGCTGGCTTTGACTTCCCATCAAAAACCCTTTGCCAAAAAAACCGCCCGACCCAAGGGCAATTTTTGATTGCGCGATCTGATAGCCCGCGCCCAAAACATCGGATTCAGGGTTTAAAAAAGTCATCACGCGTGCCTTTTGATAGGCCTTAAGCTGCACCCATAATAGCGGAACCGCTGCCAACGCCGCTGCCAGCG
>CAJYBL010000096.1 GCA_913064995.1 uncultured Alphaproteobacteria bacterium | reverse complement strand
TGGGAAATGCCGCGGCATTGGCATGAGCACCTATATCGAGGCTTGTGGCATTGCACCATCTGCCTTAGTTGGCGCGCTTGGTGGCCGGGTTGGCCTATATGAAAGCGCGGTTGTCCGCGTGGATCCAACCGGCACCATTTCAGTGCTGACAGGCACCCATAGCCATGGTCAGGGCCACGACACAACCTTTGCGCAACTTGTTTGCGACAAGCTTGGCGTCGATATCGAGGCCGTCGAAATTGTCCATGGCGATTCTGACCGAACAGCTTTTGGCATGGGCACATATGGCTCACGTTCACTTGCCGTTGGCGGAACAGCCATATCAAAGGCGTTGGATAAGGTGATAGCCAAGGGCAAGATCATCGCCGCGCATATGCTTGAAGCCGCTGATGCCGATATCGAGTTCAAAGACGGTAAATTTACCGTTACTGGCACGGATCGAGAAAAGTCATTTGGCGAGATTGCTCTATCTGCCTATGTCCCGCATAATTTCCCACATGACCGTCTAGAACCAGGTTTGGAAGAAACATCTTTTTATGACCCGCTAAATTTCACCTACCCATCAGGAACGCATATTGCCGAGGTGGAAATTGATCCGGCAACTGGCGTGGTGGAATTAGTCGATTGGGTCTGTTGTGATGATTTTGGAAATCTGATCAACCCGATGGTTGTTGAAGGCCAAGTTCATGGCGGTATCGCCCAAGGTGTTGGCCAGGCATTATATGAAGAAGCAGCTTACAATGATAATGGGCAATTATTATCAGCTTCCTATATGGATTATTGCATGCCGCGAGCGGATCATTTTCCAAGTATGAAGGTTGAAAATCTGGTGACCGCCTGCACGCATAATGATCTTGGCGTCAAAGGATGTGGCGAAGCAGGAGCCATTGCATCGCCGCCAGCTGTTATCAATGCTGTCGTTGATGCTTTGTCGCCTCTTGGGGTCACAGACATAACAATGCCAGCAACACCGCAAAAGGTTTGGCAGGCGATTCAATCTGCTCAAACCAAAGCAGCCGAATAAGGAGACGGTCCATGTATTCAACAAAATATGTAAAAGCCAAAGACATTGATGACGCTGCCACGATCATGGCATCGGCTGAAGATGGTAAATTTCTGGCTGGTGGCATGACGTTAATCCCAACCTTAAAACAGCGACTTGCCAATCCCGACTGTCTGATTGATCTGTCGGCTTGCGGATTATCGGCCATTGATGATGACGGCGGTGCCATCCGCATTGGTGCGATGACACATCATGTTGAAGTCGCCGAATCTGCGCTTGTGCAAAAAGCCATTCCGGCGGTCGCCGATCTGGCTGGTCATATTGGTGACCGACAAGTTCGCAATTGCGGCACGATTGGCGGTTCACTTGCCAATAATGATCCGGCAGCCTGCTATCCCGCGGCTTTGCTGGCGCTTGGTGGCACGGTTCACACCCAAAACCGGTCGATCACTGCCGAGGATTATTTTGACGGCATGTTTGAAACCACGCTTGAAGAGAGCGAAATCATCCGTGAAGTTAGCCTGCCAAAGCCGGAAAAAGCTGCTTATGTCAAATTCCCGAATCCAGCCTCGCGCTATGCAATGGTTGGGGTTTTTGTGGCAAAATTTGCCGATGGCGTTCGTGTTGCTGTTACGGGTGCTGGCGAGGATGGCGTTTTTCGTGCCAGCGATCTAGAGGGTGCGCTTGATGCTAATTTCGGCGCTGATGCAATTGCCGATGGGGCGGTATCGGCTGATGGTCTGATGAGTGATATTCACGCTTCAGCCGAATATCGGGCGCATCTTATCGGTGAAATGACCCGCCGTGCGGTAACGGCCTGCAACTGATAAACAGCCTGAATACAATCAAAAAAGGGTCAGCTTGCTGGCCCTTTTTTTGGCGCTTTAATTGCTGTTACCCATGGCCATGTCGGTTTTGCCAACATCACCACCCTAAAAAGGATTCATTTCACATTACGCAATTGATCATTCTGGAATTTTAATTATTCTCGAGAATACCTTTTTACTTGAGGTCGCGCGGTGGCGCATTCACATCATATATTTTGTCCAAGAAAGTCGGTTTTATGTTTCATTACCCGCATAATCATGTCGAAATTCGCGATGCTGTTGCCAAATTATGCACCGATTTTGACGGCAAATATTGGCAGGCCTGTGATGCTGACCGCGCCTATCCCTCGGCGTTTGTCAAGGCTTTAACTGACGCTGGTTATCTATCGGCATTGATACCTGAGGAATATGGCGGTCTTAGCCTGCCCATTTCGGCTGGTGCGGCCATTCTGGAAGAAATTCACCGTTCGGGCGGCAATGCCGCTGCCTGTCATGCACAGATGTATACAATGGGAACCGTTTTACGCCACGGATCAGACGCACAAAAACAGCAATATCTGCCTTCAATTGCTGATGGCAGTTTGCGGCTTCAGGCCTTTGGCGTGACCGAGCCAACTAGCGGCACCGACACAACCGCGCTTCGCACAACCGCGCGGCGTGATGGTGATGATTATGTGGTCAATGGACAAAAGGTCTGGACATCACGCGCCGAATATTCCGATTTGATGCTGCTACTAGCGCGAACAACACCGCTCGATCAATGCGCCAAAAAGACCGACGGATTGTCGGTGTTTCTGGTCGATATGCGCGAAGTTCGTGGCAAATCACTCACCATCACGCCAATTCGCACAATGATGAACCATTCATCAACACAGCTATTTTTTGACGATATGCGGATCCCGGCAAGCAGCCTTGTCGGCGAAGAAGGCAAAGGGTTTCGCTATATTCTATCCGGAATGAATGCCGAACGAATTTTGATTGCTGCTGAATGTATTGGTGATGCCAAATGGTTTGTCGAGCGGGCATCAATCTATTCGGGCGAGCGAAGCGTATTTGGACGGCCAATTGGCCAGAATCAGGGAATTCAATTTCCAATCGCACGCGCCTACAGCCAAATGCGCGCTGCCGAATTAATGCTTCATGAGTCGATCCGGCTTTATGAAGCTGGTGAAAATCCGGGTGAAGAGGCCAATTTGGCAAAATTGCTTTGCGCCGATGCATCATGGGCAGCCGCAGAAATGTGCGTTCAGACCTATGGCGGCTTTGGCTTTGCCGAAGAATATGATGTTGAACGCAAATTCCGCGAGGCGCGGCTTTATCAGGTAGCGCCGATTTCGACAAATCTGATACTAAGCTATATCGCCGAACATGTACTGAAGCTGCCAAGATCTTACTAAAGACATGTTTAGATTACAGCGCCAGCAATCCCTCGACCCCAGCCCAAATCAATCTGGTGGCAGCTAGAAACAATACGGTGTTTAGCACCGGTTTGAAATAGCGCCCACCAGCTTTGGTTAGGAATCGACTGCCAATAACCGTGCCAATAAAACCACTGACCAACATCCCAATGATCAAGAAGATATAAGGTCCAAATTGAAAGCCAACCAAGCCGAAAATCAGCACTTTAACAAAATGCTGGAACGTCATCATCAACGAATGGGTTGCCACATGCGGTACGGGATCTAAGTTCATACTTTTTACCATCGCCGCAATAAAATTTCCGGTGGCACCAAAAAACATTGTCAAAAAGCTAGAAACCACTCCTCCCAGCAAAATATAGCGCTGTTGGATAAGTGGAAGCTTGGCAAAAACTGCCCAAATGATGAAGATACCAAGAGCTAATTGTATTAACCAAGAAGGCAACTGAACCACAACAAGGCCGCCAATAGTGGCCCCTATTAATGCTCCAATGACAAAAGGCAAGATAGGGCGCCAAATCACATGCTTCGACATTATGGCAACACGCCCACCATTGGACCCTAATTGAACAACGCCGTGAACCGGAATCAGAGCAACAGGCGGCAAGACCAAAGCCAAAAAGGCAAGCAGCACAACACCCCCACCAATACCAAATGCAGCAGTAATAAAAGACGTCACAAGGCTTGCCGCTACAAGCAACCCCACATCAAGCAGTGGCATCGCAGGCGGAAACAGGGAAACAAGTTCGTTCACAATAGTCAGTCCTCAAGGCAGGCAGATGACATCATTAGCATGGAGCTTCGCATCGCTGGCAGGGCACCCAAATCATCACAGTCGCAGTCATCATTGTTATAATTTTGGCATTGAAAATCACGGTATCCAGAACCACGACAGGAACAACGCCAGATCAATCGATCCGTTTTCATCTAGAAATTTTAATCAAAACAGATCAACCTGACAATTGCTTGCGATTATTGCACCCGCTATTTTACAACGATAGCTCATAAGGCTGATTGATAGTCAGCAACTATTGTGCGGCAATAACCCCATTGAAGAGGCGAAATCAATGAAACCTCAAACTCTACCAAACGGACCAACAGACGCCAAAGCACGGCGGCAAATCGCGCCTGTCATTTGCTATCCAACCGATGGATTACCAAATCCCGATATGGGCATTATCAACGCCGCCCGCACCAGCCTTGTCAAAACTGACGCAGTGATCGTGCCGCCGCGCGATGCCCGCTGTTTTGATGTTCCAAAGGGTCATTTTTTCCGGATCACCAGTATCGAAGGCTCACAGGTTGGCGATTTGAACTTATGGTCGGCGCATGATCTGACCGAACATTTCTATTCAGGAAAGACCCGCGCCCTGCACGGAACGCATCTTTCGACTGGCGACCGGATGTGGTCAAACTTTCCTCATATGCGCCCGCTTGCCACAATCAGTCACGATACACTTGGTTGGTATGGCTGGGATGATGATGGCGGGTCAGTTCATGATGTAATTGGCACCAGATGTGATCCATATACCGCCAAATTACTTGGCGATATCGACTATCATCATTGTTGTCATTCAAATTTGATTCGTGGCTTGGCGGCGCATTGCCAGCTTGGCCATGCGGCTGCCGAACCATTGGTTCATGATGTACTGAATGTGTTTATGTGTACTGGCTTTACCAAAGACACGCACCAATATTTCATGAAGGCAAGTCCGGTTCGCCCGGGTGATTATATCGAATTTTTTGCCGAAGCTGATTTGATTGGTGGCTTATCGGCCTGCCCAGGTGGCGATTGCTCGGCCGAACATTCATCCGATCAAGCACCCTGTTTCCCGCTTCTTGTCGAAATCTTTAAACCAGACTCCAAAGATCTTGATCGATTTTCTTATCTACCCAAATCACCCTATAGCGGCACGCATCAAGATTAGGCTTGCGCTCGATTCTGACTAGAATTCAAGCCTGAACCAGCCCCGAATTTGGCCTCAAAACTGGCCCCAAAACTCGCGCGTCTTTGTTGGTCTGCCGCGATACCACCAATCCTTCCTGCGTATCAAAAATAGCAAGCCCAAAATAGTATTTTTGCGAAAATAGCAAATTATATTTGCGATATGTTAATCATCTGAAAACAATGAAAGATTTTTAACGCCTCATTCCTCACGGCTTTTTCATCTTGATTTAAGAAGAGAATAATTCCGTAATCCAGATGTCGTGCGGCACAACGCCTCAGTTGTTGGTCGGTTGCGATGGGGGTCGAATAATACGTTAACGGAGGTACTCTGATGAGTTTTCTAACTGCAAGAAGTATTAAAACTTCTTTGATAGCATCCGCGCTGGCACTAGTTCCGCTAAGCGCCAATGCTGCCACACCTATGCTCGAATCAACTGACTATGTGGGCATATCATTCTGGACTATTTCAATGGCTATGGTTGCCGCTACCGTCTTCTTCCTAATGGAAGCTGGCCGGATGGGTGGAAAATGGAGGACGTCGCTCACAGTTGGCGCCCTTGTCACTTTAGTCGCAGCCGTGCACTATTTCTACATGAGGGATGTCTGGGCAGCTACTGGTGCTAGCCCAACCGTTTATCGGTATGTAGACTGGCTGATAACTGTTCCGCTTCAAATGGTTGAATTCTACTTTATCCTTGCTGCAGTCACTGTCGTAAGCGCTGGAGTTTTCTGGCGTTTGATGATTGGATCGCTTGTGATGTTGGTTGCAGGTTACATGGGAGAGGCAGGATTGGCTCCAGCATGGCCAGCATTCATTGTCGGCATGCTAGGATGGGGTTACATCCTTTATGAAATCTTCGCCGGTGAAGCTGGTCGGGTCTCTTCAGAGTCAGCCCCAGCGGGAGTTCAGTCAGCCTTTGGTACAATGCGCTTGATCGTAACTGTAGGTTGGGCAATTTATCCACTCGGTTACTTCTTGGGCTACCTGAATGGCTCTGTCGACGCGGTGACTTTAAACGTGATCTACAACGTTGCAG
>CAJYBL010000095.1 GCA_913064995.1 uncultured Alphaproteobacteria bacterium | reverse complement strand
CATGCCCGAACGCGGCTTTACCGATCTTATTCTTGGCTTTTTACTGTTAATTACACCGGTGGTCTATTTTCACGAGCTTGGTCACTATTGGGTGGCACGAAAAGCCGGTGTCGTGGTTGATGTTTTTTCAATCGGCTTTGGCCCTGAAATTTATGGGTGGACAGCCAAAACTGGAACAAGATGGCGTATCTCAGCCATTCCGCTTGGTGGTTATGTCAAGATGCGCGGTGATGATGATGCCGCCAGCACACCATCTGCCGATGATACAGGCGTTGAGGGCAGTTTCAGTAATGCTGGACTTTATTGGCGCATGGCGATTGTCTCGGCGGGACCTATAGCCAATTTCATTCTTGGCATTTTCCTTTTTGCGGTTGTCTATATGGCGGTTGGCAAACAAATTCTGCCAGCGGTGATTGGCGATGTGATGCCAAACATGCCAGCGGCCAGCGCCGGCCTAAAGCCGGGCGATAAGGTGATCGAAATCGATGGTGTTGGTGTTCGGGATTTTAATGATATGCGCGGGCTTGTTGTTGAAAGCCCAAATAGGGATTTACGGTTTGTCATTCTTCGTGACGGTCGTGAACTCAATCTAAACATAAAGCCTGCGGCACAATTTAATGAACAGTTGCAGATTGATATTGGCGTTTTAGGGGTAAAATCGCCGCCGGTTGGTGAAATTCAAAAACTCGGCCCAACAGCGGCAGTCGTGGCGGCGTCATCTGACGCGTTTCATATGTCTGTGGTGATTTTGCGTAGCCTTGGCCGCGCTATCACCGGCAATATGCAACAAGGTGAGATAGGTGGACCAGTTCGGATTGCCGAAATTTCGGGTGCGGTTTTGAATCAGGGCCTTGTTCCCTTTATCCTCTTGACAGCGGTCATTTCAATCAATCTTGGACTGATCAACCTTTTGCCTGTTCCGGCGCTTGATGGAGGTCATCTTACCTTCTTTTTCCTTGAAGCGCTTCGCGGGAAACCGTTGCCAGTCTGGTTTCAGGCGGTATTAATGCGGGGCGGGATCGCCATTTTAATGGGTTTAACGCTGTTTCTTGTCGTTACCGATGTAATGCGTCTATTTCAGTAATGCTGACAAAATGGCGTGTTTCTATCTGGTTTAAAAGGTAAAATTGACGATTTAATTGACAATTAGAGCATTGTAAGGCTTTCGCTAAGCCGTCAGGCTGTCTATAGTTTTCCTGCTTGTCTTACTTGGGATCGGAAAATTCAATGCGTCGTCATGATCTATGTGGTTTTATATTGGGGTTATTCCTCGTTTTCACGACAATCCAATCCAGTGTGGCGCAGGTGTCCCAGGACTCCGTTCGCATCTCAGAGATTCGGGTAGAGGGAAACCGCCGAGTTGCAGCTGGCACTGTGCAATCCTATTTATCGGTTCGAGTTGGTGATCTGACATCGCCCGGGTCGTTAAGTAATGCGCTTGCGCGGCTTTATGACACCAATTTATTTCAAGATATCAAACTGGATATGGACGGAAGCGTTCTTATCATCCGCGTTGTTGAAAACCCGATTATTAATCGAGTGAATATTGAGGGCAATGACGCTATTTCGGATGATCGATTGCTTGAAGCCATTGATGTACAGCCGCGGCGTGTCTTTAACCGAAAAGTGGCCATTGATGCGACACGTCAGTTGATTGACGTTTATCGCGCTGGTGGGCGTTTTGCTGCCGTGATCGAACCCAAAATCATTCAGCTTGACGAAAACCGTGTTGACTTGGTGTTTGAAGTGAATGAAGGGCCACTGATCAAAATCAACTCGATTACATTTTCGGGCAATAAATCATTTAGCGATCAGGCATTGCGTCAGGCAATTGCCAGTCGTGAGTCGCGCTGGTGGGCGTTTCTTGCGTCCAATGACAAATATGATGAGGGGCGGCTCGATTATGATGTTCGCCTTTTGCGGCAATTCTATTTAGCGCGTGGCTATGCCGATATTACCGTTGATCGTGCTCGCGGCGGTCTACTGCCTGACCGCAGCGGTTTTGCCATAAGCTTTCTTGTGAATGAGGGCATACGCTATCAAGTTGGCACGATCAGCGTTGCCAGTGAGATCAGTGGTGTTGATACAGATGAATTACGGCAAATCTTTGAATTTGGCGATGATAAATGGTATGACGTTCGGGCTCTTGAGCAGGGTCTTCTTGATATTTCAAATCGGCTGGGGGCATACGGCTATGCATTTGTGAATGTGACGCCTGCAATCAAGACTAACCCGGAAACAGCGACATTAGACATTGCCATCGCGATTGATAAGGCACGCCGGAATTTTATCGAGCGGATCGAATTTGTCGATAATGCGCGCACAATGGATCGTGTGATCAGACGCGAATTTGAAATTGCCGAAGGTGATGCATATAACCAGCTAAAAATCGACCGTTCTGTTCGAAATGTCAGGAATCTTGGATTTTTCAGAGATGTAAAGGTTGCGACCCTCAGAGGGTCAAGCCCTGAGCAAACGATTACAAGAGTTACTGTCGAAGAACAATCAACAGGTGATTTTTCAATTGGCCTTGGCTATTCATCATTGGATAAATCGAGTCTGTCATTGGGTATTAACGAACGTAATTTTCTTGGCACTGGCCGCAGGGCCAGCGCATCTCTCTCAACATCGGGAACCGAAACAAATTTCAATTTAGGTCTGACCGAGCCTTATCTATTTGGACGGAACTTAACTGGCAGTTTTGATGTCTTTAACACAAAGAACAAATCTGATGAGACGACCATAAATCAAACAGGATTGTCGCTTGGTGTTGGCTTTTCAGCGGCACGCGATGTTTTCCACCGTTTGAACTATGAGCTAAGCCAGTCCAAAACAACGGTTTCCTCAACCACAGCCACATCGAGCACCGGCGAGGCGGGCGAAACCCGTCTTCTCTCTTCGCTTAATTATGTTCTGTCGAGAGATACAAGAGATAGCCGGTTTGATCCGACTGAAGGCTTTCTCTTGGAAATGGATGAAACATTGGCTGGTTTTGGCGGCGATGTTAAGTTTTTGCGAACAAAGCTTAGCGCAGCCTATTACAAACCGTTATTGTTTGAATCAGTTATTCTTGGTGTGTCTGGTAAGCTTGGTTATGTCAGTGGTCTTGGCGATAAGGTAACGCAGTCGCAGCGTTTCAATCTTGGTGGACGTAATATTCGTGGTTTTGGGTCTGGTGGTATCGGGCCGCGTGACACGGGATCGTCTGACGCTGTTGGCGGCAACAAGATGTATGCTGGTTCCTTTGAGGTGGTTTCGAACCTTGGTCTTAATAAGGATACTGGTTTTCGCTGGACGGTGTTCACCGATTTTGGATCATTGTGGGGGACCGACTATCCATCAGGCGTAACCAAGCCAAATGCTGCGCAAATGCGGGTAAGTGCGGGCGTTGGTGTTTTCTGGAGTACAGCCATTGGTCCATTATCATTTTCTTGGGCAAAACCACTGTCAAAAATGGCGCACGACACGGCAAAAACCTTCCAGTTCAATATTGGAACTAGGCTGTAGGCATTATGAAAAAAACACGTTTGGCCCCGATCAACCTTTTGCTTTACATGATTGCTTTAATTGGTTTTGCACCCTTTAGCTTTGCCCAGACTAACACAACCACGCCAGCAGCCGAAAAATCAATGGAGGTGAAACGGATTGCCCTTGTTGATATAGAAGGAGTTTTACGCGCTGCTGATGCCAATAACCGCGTTCGTGAATTGCTAGATGGTCAGCGCGCAAAATTTCAAGAAGAATTTCGGGCAATTGAGGTGGATTTGCAGCAAAGCGAACGTGACCTTCTCGCCAAGCGTGAGCTTGTGGCAAAAGACGAATATGACAAGCTTGTTACCGAGTTTCAGGCGCGTGTTTCATCGGTGCAGAAAGAAATCCAATATAAAAGACAGTCAATTGATAACGCCTATCAAAAAGCATTGAGTGATATCCGTAGGCTGGCGATGGAAGTGATTACAAAAATTGCTAGTGAACGCGAAATTGACCTAATTCTAAAACGTGACGCGAGTGTAATTTTCTTACCGCATCTAAATATTTCGGATGAGGTGTTGACGCGCTTGAATGAACGCACCAAAAACGCCCGCATCGAGGTTGAAATCAAGAAACCGGTTGCGCAATAGGGGATTTTCATGTCCATCAACACTGTATATTACCAAATTGCCAAAGATGTGACGGCCGCCGATCTTGCGAAAATCATCGGCGCGACTGATCTATACGGGCCGGATCAGATTGTGATCAATGATATTGAATCCTTTGACTCGGCGAAACCATTTTCACTGATTTATCAATCTGATCCGGATCTGGCCAAAACACTGTCCGTAGAATCGGCTGTTGTGATTACGAATCAAGCCTGTTTGCCACTGATTGATCCGGCCAACTGTTGTTTGATCGTTGCATCACCGCGGATCGGATTTGCCCATGCTTTGGCGCATCTTGTTACTGCTGCGCCGGTCGATCATGGTACTACTGGTGTCTCGCCAATGGCAGAAATTGCCGACACTGCCACCATTCACCCGTCTGCGACCATCATGCCTCAAGTTGTGATTGGAGCGGGAACTGTTGTTGAAGCTGGTGTTGTCTTACATGCTGGGGTTAAGGTTGGTGAGGATTGTTATATCCGGTCAAACAGCGTTCTGTCGCATTGTTTGATTGGTAATGGGGGTGATATTGGTGCTGGCAGCGTTCTTGGCGCGGCCGGTTTTGGTTTTGAAATGACCGATGATGGGGTTGTTAAATTACCGCACATTGGTCTTGTAGTGATTGATGATTTTGTCTCAATTGGCAGCGGCTGCGCAATTGACCGTGGCAGCCTTGGCAATACCCATATCGGCGCGCATGTGATGATGGATAATTTATGTCACATCGCCCATAACGTAACAATCGGTGCAAGATCAATCATTGCCGGTCAATGTGGCATTTCGGGAAGTGTTAAGGTTGGAGAAGATGTCGTAATGGGGGGGCAGGTTGGCATTGCCCCGCATGTGAAGATTGGTGATGGTGCCGTGTTAACAGCGCGAAGCGGCGTCACAAAAGACATCGAAGACGGTGATCAGGTCGCCGGCTTTCCAGCCATGTCAAAACGCCAGTTCTGGCGCGAGCAGGCAGCATTAAGACGGCTTGGCACGCCGAAAGCGTCCAAATCATAATAAGCAGTGAAGTTAAACAAGATTTATACTATGTATGGATCAATGAGGATCGCAAAAGGACAGGGTAATGGCGGAAACGATTGATGTTTTGAATATTGATGAGATCAAAAAACTGATTCCCCACCGAGCGCCAATTTTGTTGATTGATAGGGTCGAAAACATCATCCCTGATACCGAAGCGACAGGAATCAAAGCCGTTAGTGGCAATGAACCCTATTTTGCCGGACATTTTCCCGATTTTCCAGTTATGCCCGGGGTGTTAATTGTTGAATCCATTGCACAAACAGCATCGGTTATGGTCGCCGCAACAACGCCTGATTTTACTGCGGGTAAATTGGTGTTTTTCACAACCATTGAAAAAGCCCGTTTTCGCCAGCCGGTAAGACCTGGTGACGTTATCGAAATGCGTGTTGTTAAAACCGTAGCCAAAGGCCCGTTGTGGAAATTTACCGGCACGGCTAACGTGGCTGGCAAGCTTGTTGCCGAAGCCGAATTTGGCGCGATGATCGTTGATCCGGATCGCTAGGCAATGACGCAAACAATTCATTCAACTGCAATCATCGCAGCAAAGGCCAAGATTGGCGCTGATGTAAAGATAGGGCCTTATTGTGTGATTGGTGAAGACGCCGTCATTGGTGATGGGGTTAAACTTCATAGTCACGTTGTGATCGAGGGTCATACATCGCTTGGGGCAGGGTGTGAGGTTTACCCTTTTGCCGCGATTGGTTGTGCGCCGCAGCATACGCGTTATGAAAATGAGCCTTCACGATTGGTTATTGGCAAGAATTGCGTCATTCGCGAACATGTGACCATGCATCCGGGAACTGCCATTGATGCCATGGAAACGATTATTGGTGATCATGGTTTGTTTTTTGCGGGGGCACACGTGGCGCATGATTGTGTCGTTGGCAATAATGTCATTTTTGCCAATAACGCCTCGCTTGGCGGGCATGTAAAGATTGGCGATCATGTCATGCTTGGCGGTTTTTCAGCGGTTCAGCAATGGTGCCGTGTTGGCCCACACGCGATGGTTGGTGCGCATAGTCTTGTTGATGCCGATATTATCCCTTATTGCATTGCTGCCGGAAATCGGGCGCGGCTTAGCGGGATCAATGTCATCGGGCTGGATCGGCGTGGCGTTGCGCCATCGACCGTGGCCGC
>CAJYBL010000094.1 GCA_913064995.1 uncultured Alphaproteobacteria bacterium | reverse complement strand
TGGCACCGCCAATGTTAAAACAGGATTTGCCGCATTTTCCATAACTGATGTAATCAACGCCTTTGTGGCCTCGGCTTCGGCTTCAGGGGCTTCAAAGATCAATTCGTCATGCACTTGAAGAAGCATTGTTGCGCTTAACCCAGCCGTTTTCAACGCCGCGGGAATGCGGATCATCGCCCGTTTGATAATATCGGCAGCACTGCCTTGAATAGGCGCGTTGATCGCTTGGCGTTCGGCAAAGCCACGCATCGCCTGATTACCGCCCGAAAAACCTGAAATATGGATTCGCCGTCCAAATAGCGTTTCGACAAACCCATCTTCGCGCGCCGAAACCTTGATCCGTTCCATGTAATCCCTGATGCCTGGAAATTTTTTGAAATAGGCCGTGATATAGTCACTCGCCTCGCCGCGTGAAATGCCAAGCTGGCGCGCCAGTCCAAAGGCCGAAATACCGTAAATAATGCCAAAATTAATGGCCTTTGCGCGGCGTCTGGTTTCTCTATCCATCTGTTCAAGCGGCACGCCAAATACCTCGGATGCGGTTCGCGCATGAATATCAATGCCAGCGCGAAACGCCTCGATCATTGTGGTTTCTTGCGCAACATGCGCAACAAGCCGCAATTCGATTTGCGAATAGTCAGCCGAGATCAATTTATGGTCAGCTGCCGCAACAAAGGCGGTTCGGATTTGCCGTCCTTCGGCGGTTCGGATTGGAATATTTTGCACATTCGGGTCAGATGATGACAGGCGACCAGTGCTGGCACCAACCATCGAAAATGAGGTATGAACCCGCCCTGTTGTGGCAAGGATCGACTCGACAAGCGCATCAGCATAGGTCGATTTCAACTTTGCCAAATGCCGCCATTCAAGAACCTTTGCGGCAATTTCAACACCCGATGCGGCAAGATCTTCCAGCACATCTGCCGAGGTGGAAAAGGCACCCGTTTTGGCTTTTTTAGCGCCTTCAAGTCCCATTTTATCAAACAGGATTTCGCCAAGCTGCTTTGGTGATGCAATATTGAATTCTTCACCGGCAAGCTGGTGAATCTCAGTTTGAAACACAGCCATGCGTTTGGCAAAATCATTCGACATGCGTGCCAGAATATTCCGGTCAACGGTGATGCCGCTTGCCTCCATTTCGGCAAGAATTGGAATAAGCGGACGTTCCAGCCTTTCATAAACTGACGCAACCTGTTCAACCTGAAGGCGGGGCTTGAATAACTGCCAAAGCCGAAGCGTGATATCAGCATCTTCAGCGGCGTAATCCAAAGCCGCCTCAGGTGCAAGCGTGCCAAAGGGAACCTGTTTGACCCCCTTGCCGCAAACATCAGAAAATTTAATCGTGTCATAGTCCAGCCAATGTTTTGCCAGATGATCCATTGAATGGCCGCCAACGCGCCCACCATCCAGAACATAGGAAAGACACATTGTGTCATCAACCGGCGACAACTTTATTCCGCCATTGCGCGGCCAAAGCAGAATATGCGAATCATATTTCAAATTATGGCCAATTTTCAAAATGGCCGGATCTTCGAATATTGGCCGCAACATCGCCATCGCCGTTTCAAACCTGATTTGTGTATAGGTAACTGGTGCCTCAGAAGAAAAATCAAGTCCGCCCTGCGCATCGCCATTTTCAGTCGCCGCCGCGCCATGACGAAGCGGCACATAACAAGCCTTACCAGGCGCCAAAGCCATCGAAACACCAACCAAATCAGCCGCTGCCGCATTCAGGCCACTGGTTTCCGTATCGACCACTAGAAAACCTTGGGCTGTTGCCGCCGCTAAAAAGGCAGAAAGCGACTCAACATCGGTAATAAGCTGGTAATCAACATCGACAGGTTGGGTTGCCCCCGCCACAGCATCAGGCGCGGCCGCATGGTCTGTTGATGGCGCAGGATCGGTTTTGTCTGATGGTGACGGGCTTGATGCCATCGACCGGACGGCACCGCCCAGTTTTGTAACATTACCATTGGCATTTCCACCATCAGCACCAATGCGAACAAGCAAGCGGCTGAATTCCTGCTCTTTCAAAAAAGCCACCAATCGATCCATATCGCGCTGCGGTGTCGATAATGCCGATAGCTCAAGCGGCATTGGTGCATCATCACGAAGCATCACAAGCTGGCGTGAAATCCGCGCCTGTTCAGCAAAATTGATCAGATTTTCCCGACGTTTTGGCTGTTTGATCGTTTCCGCATTTGCCAACAAATTATCAAGATCACCAAAAGTCTGAATCAATTCAGCCGCGGTTTTGATACCAATGCCAGGCACCCCCGGCACATTATCAGTTGAGTCACCAGCCAAGGCCTGTACATCAATCACTTTTTCCGGCGCAACGCCAAACCGTTCAAACACTTCATCAGCACCAATACGGCGCTGTTTCATCGGGTCAAGCATAGTGATATCACCGCGCACCAACTGCATCAAATCCTTGTCTGACGACACAATAAGTGTCGCAAGCCCGGCATCTTCGCCAAGCCGTGCATAGGTTGCGATCAGATCATCAGCTTCAAATCCAGGCGCTTCGAGAAGGGGCAAGCTTAGCGCCTTGGTTGCGGCGCGCACCAGTGCGAATTGCGGCACAAGATCTTCGGGCGGTTCTGACCGATTAGCCTTATATTCGGGGTAGATGTCCGAGCGAAAGGTTTTGCGCGCAACATCAAACACCACGGCAACATGATCGGGCTGCAGATCATCGATAAGCTTCATCAGCATGGCGGTAAAGCCGTACACCGCATTGACCGGCGTTCCATCGCGGCGTGTCATGGGTGGTAGGGCGTGAAAGGCACGAAAAATATATCCCGACCCATCAACCAGTACCAATCTGCCTTTTTCACTCATATCGCCCTACAATCCAAAAGCTGACGATACCAATGATACCAAGAATGGCCCAGATATCGGTCGCCTTAATCGTCACAACCGGCATTTCAATCACCATCGCGCCCTTGGCCAAAACTGCTATTTAGCCAAAATCGCTATTCGGCCGCCGCAACAAATGCGCAAGAACAATAAGGGCAAGTGACCCTGCCATCGGTGCCAAGCGTCAACCATACCTGCGGATGCCCAAGCGGGCCACCAACACCATTACAAGCCACCCGCGACTGATTTGTGACAATTACATTTGATGATGAAGGAGCTAATTGATCGGCCTTCGTTCCAGCTTGGTTCGGGGTCATGATATCCTCATTCGAATCGTATGGCTTTACGGCCAAAACCTGTTTGCGGCGCGCCTCAATCGTACGGCGCAGTCCATCTTTTATAACCTATAGCGGCTTTCCGATTGATGCAATTGTAACAGGCACCAGCCGGCGAAGATTCTTTGCCCCCCTTGCCGCCCACATCACAACGGCCTATATCTTCCCAGCGCGCCCCTTATAGTTTTTTACAAAAAAGGCAGCCATCATGACATCGCAAAATACCGTAATTCCGACTGCCGGCTTTACTTATAGCCCCGATTCTGGGCTAGCGATTGAAGCCCGCAATGTGAACAAGATTTATGATGCTGGTGGACGGGCGCATCATGCCTTAAAATCAATTGATATCGAAGTGCCGATTGGCTGTATTTTCGGGCTTTTAGGGCCAAATGGCGCTGGCAAATCGACGTTTATCAATATCATGGCTGGAACGGTGGTGAAAACCAGCGGCAGCATATCGATATGGGGAACTGATATTGATGCCAATCCGCGGCAATCGCGCGCCAATATTGGCATTGTGCCGCAAGAATTGAATATTGATGCTTTTTTCACTCCGCGCGAAACTTTGGATATGATGGCAGGGCTGTTTGGCGTGCCAAAAGCCGAACGTCATACGGATGACATTTTGGAGATGGTTGGCCTGACCGAACAGGCTGATTTCTACTCGCGGCGGCTTTCAGGCGGCATGCGCCGACGGCTTTTGGTTGGCAAGGCGATGGTGCATCGCCCGCCAATTCTGGTTTTGGACGAACCGACCGCCGGAGTTGATGTCGCGCTTCGCCAACGTTTATGGGACAGTATCAAAAGCCTTAACCAAGCCGGTGTAACGGTGGTGCTAACAACGCATTATCTTGAAGAGGCCGAAGCCTTGTGCGACCGCATCGCCATCATCAATAAGGGCGAAATTATCGCGGCAAAAACAAAGGCCGATCTATTGGCCTCGGCTGGCCAGAAAACACTTCATCTTAGCCTGACAACACCGCCACCGCTGCCGTTACCTGACGCGCTTGCCGAGTTTGGCGCGCGATGGCGTGATGGCCGACTGTCGATCAGCTTTGATCCGGCGACAAGCAACACGATTGATATTCTGCAAAAAGTGCGGCTTGCCGGATTTGAGATAAGCGATATCAGCACCGCCGAACCTGACCTTGAAGATGTGTTTCTAAGCCTGACAAAATAGGCTGTCATAAGCAATGTTTGGCGGCATATGATCGTCATATGACATCGGCCTGACCGCTACAGGCAAAGCCATGATGCCAGTAAAGAACCAGCAGTATCCCCTTGGCAAGGGGGCAAAGTCAGTATAGAAGAAAGCCATTCGGATTTTGCTCGGTGGCGGCATGAAATGCCCCGCTGATGATCAAAGATGCACTCGTAGCTCAGCTGGATAGAGCGCTGCCCTCCGAAGGCAGAGGTCACAGGTTCGAATCCTGTCGAGTGCGCCATTTCCCAAATTTCAAGACCCGTGGTCTGCTGCTTTGAGGCAAACGCTCTAATCTGTTATTTCTGGTTCACAAATTCCGCATTAACCCCGGGTGGAGGTGTAGCCCCGAATCCGCCTTTTGCGACAACGGCCTCTATGCCACCATTTGCGTTTACGATAGCCATCTGATCAGCCTTCGCCATGGCATCAACTGCTTCTGGGTCACATATTGATCGAACTTCGGCTTCCAATTGTATGCGTATACCCTCGTACTTTGGGTCGGTACCAAGATCACGCAATTCTTCAGGGTCCTCAGCTAAATTGAATAACTGTGGCTGCATTGATACATAATAGATCAATTTCCACTGTCCTTTGCGGATCATAAAAGCACCAGTTGCTGATCCCACAGCGTGATATTCAGAGAAAACAAATCTATCAAGATTATCTTCTGCGTTTGCCAGATCGACTAGTGATGTGCCCGGCTTTGCCTCTAGGTTGATGCCGGCGGTTTTTAGTATCGTTGGGCAGACATCAATCAAGGAAACTGGTGTTTTAACAGTTTTCTCCACGGGAATTCCCGGCCCTTTTATAATACAGGGTATGCCAACTGATTCTTCGTAGAAGTTCGATTTGCCCCAAAGGTCGCGTTCACCAATATTATCACCGTGATCGCTGAGGTAGAAAATCTGTGTGTTGTCGCCAAGACCGGTTTGTTCCACCGCTCCTAAAATTTTGCCAATCAAATCATCAATGAACGTGACCAGCCCGTAGTAGGATGCCAGCGCAACCCTTGTTCGCTCTGAGGTAAAGTTATCCATGATTTGACAATTTCGCATAGCGTGATGCCAAGGATGCTCTGGGGACTCCCGGGGTTTTGTAGGCATCAGACCAAGCTTGTCATAGAGATCGTAGAATTCTTGCGGTGCGATCAACGGAAAATGTGGCGCTACCATGGATACAAACAACACCCAAGGCTTCTTTTGTTTACCATCCGTGGCTAACCACTCTATCGCTTCAGTTGCTACCTGACGGTCATAAATATTGTAGTCAGTCTCCCCCGGGCCAATCTTTTCAGCCATAGACAAAGACTTCCAGCGCTTTGGTAAAGGTTCCCTAACGCAGCCCAGAACATCACCAGTCCCGTTGACTACATGCATTGGTATCTTCTGAAAATCAAACCCCACGTCGTCATCTGAGTTCCGGTAATGTAGCTTGCCGATTGACCCGACTGTGACACCGGCTTTTTGTAGCTCGTTACCCCAAGAGCTGGGTGTGCCAAAATAGGGTGTGGCGTTATCCCAATGATGTGAACGATGCGCATAATCTCCTGTTGCAAAAGAAGCTCTGGCTGGCACGCAAATAGGCACATTTGTATAGGCGTTTTCAAATAATGTTCCTTCACGCGCTAGGCTGTCGATGTGGGGCGTTTTGACAATCTTATTGCCGTAGCATCCAAGAACCTTCCGCGTGTGTTCGTCGGTCATTAATATGAGCTGGTTAATGGGTCTGTCTTGCATTAGTGAGCTTCCTCTTGGGGAGTGAACTTTGGAAAGGGCAAGCAAAGCTTATCTGCAAGGAAATAAATTTAAAACCTTATTCAATCAAATCTACCAACCAATCAAGTAAACCGTCTATCCGAGACGCAAGCCCGGCCATTCTGGGCCCCACCCCTTTGACCAAGTCCAAATCTGAATGAGAGATACCCAAAGC
>CAJYBL010000093.1 GCA_913064995.1 uncultured Alphaproteobacteria bacterium | reverse complement strand
CATCTTTGTTTGGCTTCTTGCACTCATCCCATCAAAAAGCTGGGCTGTTGTTGCGCGGCTATTCGGGTCTTGATGAGCACCATCGCCGATTGTCACCAGCGCGTTCGGTTCTTCGGATCCAGCGGTTAAAATGCCCCGTGGCCGGTGATATTTGAAACTGCGCCCGATAAGCCGCACATTATTGGCAAGCAATGCCGATGCCAGCGTATCACCGGCAAAACCGGTATAATGCTGCCCGTCAAAACGAAAGCCAAGCGGCTGGTCGCGATCAACAAGCCCGCCAGTGATCCGGTTTTTTTGCGAAAGGCTTGCCGCACTCATGTTGCGTTCCTCTTGGCCGCAGCCTTTTTAGCAGGTGTCTTTTTAGGGTTGGCCTTTTTAGCGGCAGTTTTTTTGGGGGCGACCTTTTTAGGCGCGCTTTTTTGTGCGGTTTTTGCCTTTGCCGCTTTGGCAATATCGCTTGCCAACGCCACCGCAATAACCGCATGTGTTACCGTGTCGCGCGTAACCACCAGCCATGACCGGTCGCCCTGTTCATGAAACCATAATTCGCGGTGAAGTCCGGCCGGGTTATCCCTTAGATATTGATAATCATAAAAGGCATCACCTGCGTCACTAGCCTGCCAGTCAGGCCGGTTAATCAGGCTTGCGTCACCAAGAATGGTGAATTCGCTGGCATTACGTGGGCCAAGATGGGGATGGTTGATAATCATTGTTGTTGATGTTCGTCCTTGGGCTCTTGGTTAATGAAGGTTCGGCTGCGCGCCTGCGCCGCGTTCGTCAAGCATGGCACCGCGCCGAAACCGGTCAAGTCGAAGTTTGGTGGCAACTTTATGTGGTTCATCACGCGCCAGAAGATGCGCAAAACACAGACCCGATGCAGGGGTGGCTTTAAAGCCGCCATAGCACCAGCCAGCATTTAGATAAAGTTGGTCAATCGGCGTTTTGTCGATGATTGGTGATCCATCCATCGACATATCCATAATGCCGCCCCAATTGCGCAGCATGCGGGCACGGCCAATCATTGGCATAATCGCCATGCCGCCTTCGCATACATCTTCAAACACCGGTAAATTGCCGCGCTGGGCATAGCTGTTATAGCCATCAATATCACCGCCAAAAACAAGGCCGCCCTTATCTGACTGGCTGATATAGAAATGGCCTGCGCCAAACGTAATCACGCCCGGAATAACCGGCTTTAACCCTTCGGTGACAAAAGCCTGTAAAACATGGCTTTCAATCGGCAGTCTTAGGCCAGCCTTTGCCATAACACGACTTGTCGATCCGGCAACAGCAACGCCAATTTTACCAGCGCGGATTGCGCCTTTGTTTGTTTCAACGCCGGTACAAACCCCATCTTTAATTCGAAAATCAGTAACATCACAATTCTGGATGATATCCACACCGCGTTGATCGGCGGCGCGGGCATAGCCCCAAGCCACTGCATCATGTCGTGCGGTTCCGGCGCGTTTTTGTAGTAAACCGCCCATGATTGGAAAGCGGGCATTTTCATAATCGAAAAACGGGCAGAGGCTGCGCAATTGATCTTGATTCAATAATTCGGCATCAGCGCCATGAAGCCGCATGGCATTGCCGCGCCGAACATAGGAATCGCGCTGGGCATCCGAATGGTAAAGATTGATAATACCACGCTGCGACATCATGGCATTATAGTTGATATCTTGCTCCAGCCCTTCCCAAAGCTGTAGCGATTGTTCGTAAAAAGGCTCGTTGCCATCAAGAAGGTAATTTGACCTGACAATGGTTGTATTACGGCCAATATTGCCTGATCCAATCCAGCCTTTTTCGAGAACGGCAATATTTTTCATGCCATAGCGACTGGCCAGATAAAAGGCCGTTGCAAGACCATGCCCACCACCGCCAACAATGACAATGTCATAATGGCTTTTGGGCTCGGGCTCGCGCCAAACTGGCGTCCAGTTCCGGTTGCCTGTCAACGCTTGATTGATCAATGACCATATTGAATAACGCATGATTGTCCTAGCGCTGAAATGCTGACTTAACCAAAGCCTACTCTGGCAAAGATTACTGTAAAGAAAAAGACATTTTCCAGTTTAAAAGTGACTTGATTTTCAACCAAAGAAAAGACACCAATGCTTGCGGGTAAAGAATGGCTGTGCGGTTTTTTGCGATGCCTGTTCATCTTGCGTTAATGCTTGAATTGGCGGATGCTATTTTCCTGTCCATCCTGATTGGAGTTTTTGATGGAAAAGCTGATTTGTGAGCATTGCGGCACCAAATTCAATTGCGGTGCACCAGCTGGTAAAGACCGTTGCTGGTGTATGGATTTACCAAATTTGCGCGGTGGATTTGACCTTGCTGGGGTTTGTGTTTGTCCTGATTGTCTGCCGATGGGCAAGGCCAAGGCGATGATCAAATCGCGCAAAGTGAAACAGCGACAACGCGCCGCTTCGGCCTTGCGCAAATAGTGCTGGCTATTTTATCTGTTTCTTATAGCCACCAAGGATGGAAAACCGCCGCAGGAAACTGGCCGCCGCATCATCTGGTGATTGCGGGCGAAGCCGGATATTGGCAGGTGTGCCAGCCGGTTTGATGAAAACCTTTGCGGCTTCGGTTTCGGAAAAACCGGCAAGCTGGGTTGCTTCTAACCATGCGGCCATGCGGTCGGCGCGTTTGATGCTGCGCTGTACCGTCTCCAAAAGCCTTGGCGGCAGGCCAAAGCGGATATTCACCGCCCGATCAAGGCCGGATTCGATATCACGGTAAATGCCGCCAAGAACATGTTTGAATGGGGTGATCATATCGCCAATGACATATTCGGGCGCGTCATGAAGCAAGGCCGCCAGATACCATTTTTGATCCAGCTTTGGTGCATTGGCGCGAACAAGCCGTTCAACCAGAACGCAATGTTGGGCAACTGAAAAGCTGTGTTTGCCGCGGGTTTGTCCATTCCAGCGGCTAACCCGTGCCAACCCATGGGCAATATCTTCAATTTCAATATCCAACGGCGATGGGTTCAAAATATCGAGGCGCCGGCCACTAAGCATCCGTTGCCATGCGCGTGCCGCGATTTGATTTTTTGCTGGTTTGAATATGCGCTTGCCTGACTTTGGTTTGCGTGGGCGAGGTGAAGCAGGCTTTTGCATGAAAGATGATCCAAACGATAAGGGGATAGCTGATAGAGTGATGACAGGCGATATTTTGGACATGATAAAGGCGAGGCGTAGTTAGGTTACCTGTCTGTTTTTAAGGCAACGTCACGGCGTCAAGTTGCAGAGCTAGTTTGACAAGTCTTTACCAAAGTTTCAAGCCGACAAGACCTAAGCCAATTCGGATCAAGGCCAATTCTGATTAAAAACTGTTGCCTGTTGCCGTGCCGGATCATCGCTTGGCGTTTTGGCGTCATTGTTGTATCTAGAACCAACGACGCCGCCGCAAGGGCATCATCATTCCGGCAAGGACTGCCAGCATGGATTTTTTTGAAACACAAGAACGCTATCGCCGTCGTGAAATGCGCGGCTGGTTGGTTCTGTTTGTGCGCATTGCCCTGTTCGGTGGTGCGATATGGTTTGGCTGGGTATGGGGGCAAGCCGAACAATCCAGCCTTCAGGCCGAAGCTGATTTGGTGATTTATGAAAATAATGTTCGCATCACTGAATTGAGTAGCCAGGTGCAATCGCTGCAACTTGATCTTGCCGAAACAAAGGCCGCTGGCATGGCAAAATCGGTGACGGGCAGGGACAATGTTGCTTTACGGCGCGTGATCGCCAAGAAAATTGCCACTGGCGTCACATCTGAACAGATCATTTCGTCAATTCAGATGCTCGGCAATCCAATAAATTGCCGTGAAGTGGAACGCAATGACGTTGCCGTCGCTACGCCGCTTTACGCGGGGCCGGAATCAAAGCTAAGCTTGTTTGGCGGTGGGCTGAATTTATTTGTCGAGGGCAGCGCAGGCAAACAGGCGCAACGTGATACGCCATGGTTTGATCCGTCAATGCCAGTAAGCGTTCGGCATGTTTTCCTTGGTGGCCAGAAAACTATCACTGGCAGTTTGCCCTTATATGCGATCATTCCCACCGAAGACTGGATTTTGAAATTAAAATTTGAAAAGGCAAGCATACTTGGCTATGTCACAGTGATTGTCAAAAGCTGTACGCTTCGCTAGGCGGTAAATATTCTGGCTTTGTTCGCGTTATTTAACCGCAGGGCGTGTCATCGCAAAAACGTCACTGATCCGCGTATAATCCATATACCCAAGTCGTGCCAATGGTTGATAGCTTGTGACATCTATTTTGCCGTCTTTGACAGTTTCATCGGCAATATGAATGCCGGTAATCGTGCCAATAACCATAACACCACCGCTGTCAGTTCTAGCACCGCCACTCTCAGGTTTCGGTAATTCAATAACTTTCCATAATTTACACTCAAGCGCGGCTGGTGCGGCGGCGACACGTGGAACCTTGACGGTATTGCAATCAGCCATCTCAAGGCCAGCGGCGGCAAATTCATTTTGCCCGTAGGCCAAATCTGCCGACGTTATATTCATGGCATCACCAAGCGCGGCGCTGACGACGTTAACAACAAATTCTTCGGTTTCGATAACATTGCGAAGTGAATCTTTATGCTGGGCATTGCCTGATGGCGCACTGCTGAACATAACCATTGGCGGCAGTTCCGAGATCGCATTGAAATAGCTATAAGGTGCCAAATTGATACTGCCATCTTTACCAAAGCTGGAAATCCAACCAATTGGGCGCGGTGAAACAATGGCTTTAATTGGGCTGAATGACAGACCGGCTTCTTTATGCGATCCGGGATAAAAAAACATAATGCCAACTCCGTAAAATCAAGAACCAAGGTTATAGGCACCGTTGCTCAGATCAGACAAGATATTATGCGCCCAACAAAGCGGATTAAGACGCTGTTGTTTCGCCTTCAAATCGCAATGTGCAAGATCCCTTAAAAATCTGTGTCACAAGCGACTCTTTGCATAAAGTGTAGCTTGGAGCAGGCATGCCCTGTGAATCGCGCCATATGTGCGCAATTGATAAAGCGGCGATCAATGCCACTAGAACCCACACTGTTCGGCTCATCGAATCTTCCCTGTTTTTGTGTTTACCAATTTGTTATGTGGTCAGGCAAATCATCTTCGTCAACACTGTTTTCTGGCACCACGCGATTGGCCACTGAATGGCCAGCCAGCATTGTGCTATTGGCATCACCGGTGATCAGCGGATGCCAGTCTGGAAGATCTTTTTTCTCATAAATCAGTCGATAGGCACAGCTTTGCGGCATCCAGCTTAAAATGCCAAGATTGTCAGGGGTCAGTAAAACGCAATCGGGAACATGCGTTTTGCGCGCCGCATAATTGGTGCATCGCGCATTTTCGCAATCAAGCAATTTACAAGCAACATTAGTAAAGTGAACATCATCTGTATCGACATCTTCAAGTTTTAAAACACAGCATTTCCCACAGCCATCGCACAGCATTTCCCACTGCTCGCGACTGAGTTCATGCAGAGGCGTGTTGTTCCAGTAGTCAGCACTGTTGTTGCGCACGGCTCACTGCTCCTTGGAATAATGCGCGAGTGAGCTTGCGTTTTTTTCCCAATTTCGCCCGTCAAAGGGTGTGTCATGTATTGCCTCAATCGTTGCGTCATCGAGGCAGCGTGCGTTCACGCTAACGCCGTCGGGATTTGATCGTGGGATGTAAAAAGACTTCACGCCACAGTTCGAGCAAAAGTAGTGCTTCGCAATATGGCTGCCGAACGTGTAGAGCGACAACACGTCTTCACCGCGCGTGATCTGAAAGCGACTGCTGGGGACGATGTAATGTTGGTAGTGATGGATCTCACAGATTGAACAGTTACAGGTGTGCGAGCTGAGAACCGCAGGCGCCTCTATGGTCCACTCTACACTCCCGCAGTGGCAGCCACCGGTGTGGGTCACCAGTGCTCCAGCCTGCGCGGCCTCGATTTGCTCGCGTCGACGTCGAATCTGCTCGATCAGGCCAGAGGTGTCCCAGCGACCGTCGCCGCCGGCTTGCAGTTGAGCGTAATGTTCATCGACCTTTAGGGCGAGGGGTAGGTGCAGATTAAGTCCAGCGGCAACGTCGAGTGCGAAGCCGAGGTCTTTGCGCATCCAGTCAATCGCGAACCCAAAGTCGTACTCGCGCTTTGCGATAGTCGACGCTCGGTGAGTCATTTGCCAAGACTGAGCGGCGCCGCCTTCGAGTGCACGGGTGACCTCGGCAATATCAAGGCCTGCGCATTCAGCAAAGTGAAACGCCTCTGAGATTCCACCGAGGACGCCGGCAATACACAACTGGTTCACCATCTTAGTCAGTT
>CAJYBL010000092.1 GCA_913064995.1 uncultured Alphaproteobacteria bacterium | reverse complement strand
TTTTGTCGATCAAATCGAATTGGCGGCGTTGCGTGGCCCGCGTCCGGGTGATGGTTTGCCCGCGATTGCCGCAGCGCTTGATGATGCTGAGCTTCGCCATTTTTTTGAAACGCATGTCATTGCCAATTTAGCCGCGCTTATTGATTGTTGGCAGGCACCTAACCCGACTTTGGCAAGCCTGTCAGACGGAATTGCTGAAGCTGCCGAACGGCTATGTGCTACCGTGATGGATAGCAATGGTGCGGGCGCAGATCGCGGTGCCGGCGCAATCGAATTGTGGAAAAATGCTGACGGCATGGCGGCAAGCGACCTGTTTCGCAGCCTTGCCGTTGATGGCCGTGATAGCGCGATTGATGCTGGCGATATGCCGCAGATTTTGCGCCAGCTTCTTGAAGATATAAATGTTCACCCCTTTGGCACGCCGCATCCACGGCTTGCCATTCTTGGTGCGGTTGAGGCGCGAATGCATCTGGCACGCGCGGTTGACGCGCACCGGTTAATTCTTGCCGGCTTTAATGAAGGCAATTGGCCGCCGCGTCCAGATATCGACCCTTGGATGAATAGTGCGATGCGGGCGGCGGTTGGGTTGCCGCCAAAGAACTGGCGAAGCGGGCTAAGCGCGCATGACGTCTATATGGCTATTTGCAGCAAAGACATCATTGTCACCCGCGCCGATAAAGAGGCGGGAACCCCAACGACAAAAAGCCGTTGGTTACAGCGCATGGAAGTTGTGGTGAATGCGCTTGGTCTGAATGACAATATTGATGATGGCGCGATTGAAAAAGCTTGGCTTGCGAAATTTGAACCAAAGACAATTCCCCAACCGGCGGTTCGGCCGTCACCTTGTCCGCCATTGGCAAGTCGCCCCCGCCAGTTTTCGGCAACCGAAATTGATATCTGGATTACCGATCCCTATGCCATCTATGCCAAGAAAATTCTGCGGCTAAAACCGCTTGACGATATTGACCGCAGTGCCGATGCGGCGCTTCGCGGTATTTTGTTTCATGATGCGCTTGCCGATTTCAGCAAGGCAAATGCCACAGGCCAATTGGGCGAAGACGCATTGCAACAATTGCTGGATTTTGGCAGAATCCATTTTGCCAGCCAGATTAGCCAGCCCTCAATCCGCTATTTCTGGTGGACAAGATTTGAGGCGATGGCCGCATGGTTTATCGAAAATGAACATCGCCGCCGTGATGATTTGCAATCAATTCATGCTGAAATTAGCGGGATGATTTTTTTGCAGGCGGCGCAAGGGCCGGTAAAGCTGACCGCGCGGGCAGATCGGCTGGAATATGACAAAGACGGGGAATGGACGATTGTAGATTATAAAACTGGCACGGTGCCGAGTGGAAGCTTGATTAAAAAAGGCGTTCGCAACCAATTGGCGGTTGAAGGGCTGATTGCCTTTGATGGTGGGTTTGAATCACTGCCTGCAGGCGCGATAAGATCATTAGAATATTGGCAGTTAAATGGCAAGAAATCGGCACCCGGGGAAATTAAATTGCCGTTTGCCAATTTGTTTGACGCTGATAAAGTCAGGAATCGTCTTGAGAGGCTGGCCACTCATTTTGATCAGACTGACACCCCCTATGCAAGCGAGCTAGACCCGATCAATGTCCCACCATTTAAGCCCTATCAGCATTTAAGCCGAAGCCGTGAATGGCTTTATGGAGACAATGTTGATGAATGAGGTGATTGCCCGCGCCAGTGCAGCTCAGGCCAAGGCTTCCGATCCAGCAGCTTCGGTGTTTGTGTCGGCAAATGCGGGAACCGGTAAAACCAAATTGCTAACCGATCGCGTGCTTCGATTGCTGTTATCCGGCGCGCCAGCCGATGGTATTTTATGCGTAACCTATACGCGCGCCGCGGCGGCTGAAATGCGTAATCGTATTTTCAAACGTCTTGCCAATTGGGCAACGATTCCGGCAAAGGCGCTTGGCGAAGATCTGGAAAATATGGGCATTGTCACGCCAAGTCAGGATATGCGCCGTCGCGCACGGAGCCTATTTGCCGAAATTTTGGATAATGATGATGGGCCGCGTGTCGAGACTGTGCATTCTTTTTGCCAGTCAATTTTGCGGCGCTTTCCAATTGAGGCGGGTGTTGCCCCGCATGTGCAGCTTGCTGATGATGATGAACAAAACCGGTTAAAGGTGATGGCACGCGCCAATATTTTATATCATCCAAGTCCGGAACTTGCCGCATCGGTGTTGTTGATTGCCGAAGCCGTAAACGAGGGACACGCTGATGAAATTGTAAATGATTTTATCAATCGAGCTGAGGGGCTTGAGTCGCCTGATTGCCTTGCGCGGATCGAGTCGCATTTCCGTGATGATCTTGGCGTTGTTTCTGCCGCGCATGAACGCGATGCGCTGATGGCAAGGCTGGATTTGATTCAGGAAGAAAAGCTGCGGTCAGTATCGGCGGCCTTACAGGCATCTGATTCCAAAACCCAGATTGATCGCGGCGCGAAAATGGATGTCTGGTTGGCGCAAACAGGCGATGGCAGGATCGCGAAATTGTCATTTCTTGTCGATGCGCTATTTAGCGCTGGTAAAGCTCGCAAAATATTATCAAATGCCGATCTTCGCGAGACAGTGCCGCAAATTGACACGATTCAAAAACAGGTCATTGAAATCATTAAACCGTTATTATTGGGTCAGGCAGCACAGATATGCCGTGATCGTACCGTGGCGCTTTACCGGTTTGGTATTGCCTTTAATCAGGAATATAGCCGTCTGAAAACCCAACGCGGTTTGCTTGATTATAATGATCTGATTATCCGCACCAATAATCTGCTGGCGGCAAGCGAGGCGGCACAATGGGTGGCATGGAAATTAGATAATGGTATCCAGCATCTCTTGATTGATGAGGCGCAGGATACCAGTCCGGCACAGTGGAAATTGCTGCGGCGGCTGGTTGATGAATTTTTTGATGGTAAGGGGGCAAGCCCCTATATCGCATCAGGGGCAACAAGCTTGCCGCGAACCATGTTTGCCGTTGGTGATTTCAAACAATCGATCTATTCCTTTCAGGGTGCAGACCCGTTGGTTATGAATCAGAATCGAAGCGAGCTGTCCAGCCGCGCCAAAGCCATTCAAGCCGATTTCCGCGATGTGCCTTTGTCGGTGTCGTTCCGATCTGCAAGCCCTATTCTGGATCTGGTCAATAAAACCATTCCCGACCTTGGCGGGATTGATGATTTCACCATCCATGAAATGGCGCGAAGCGGGGCAGGTGGCTTTGTTGAATTATGGCCGGTGGTGAAAGGCAATGATGATTTTGGTGCTGAAATCATTGCTGCTACGCAATTGGCGCGGCGTGTCAAAAGCTGGATTGGCAATCGGCGTTTGCCATCGGGAAATCTTGTCGGGGCAGGTGACATTCTGATTCTGCTTCGCAAACGTGGCCGGTTTTTCGAATTGTTATTATCGGCATTGCAGATTGCCAATGTTCAGGTGGCTGGCGCCGACCGGATGCAGCTTGCTGAACAAATTGAAATTCAGGATCTTTTGGCGCTTGGTGATGTAATGCATCTTGCCGATGATGATCTGCAGCTTGCCGCCGTTTTGAAATCGCCTTTATTCGGGATGAGCGAAGACCAGCTTTACGAGCTTGCCTATGATCGTGGCAAGGCCAGCTTGATGTCACGGTTGATGGCGCATCGTGGCGCTGACGGTGATTTGGGCAAGATGGCCGATCAATTGGCACGCTGGCAAAGCCGCGCTGAATATGAATCGGTTTTTGGTTTCTTCAGCTTTGTTCTTGTCGATGGTGGCCGTCAGAAATTCCGCGACCGGCTTGGCCGTGCGGTTGATGAATCGCTCGATCACTTCTTGAATCTGGCGCAGAATTTTGCCCTTGGCGGCGGCGTGTCCTTGCTTGAGTTTCTGACAAGCATCCGCAGCAGTGGCGGCGAGGTGAAGCGCGACATGGACGCATCAGGTACGGATGAGGTGCGGATCATGACAATCCATGGCGCAAAGGGGCTTGAAGCGCCAATTGTGATTTTGCCTGATATGCTGGCCAGCCGTGGAAAATCTGAACCGGTTTTGTCGGCGGCTGATGGAACGGTTTATTACTGGTTGCCGCCATCTGATTTGGCACGGCCGACTTTTGTTGAACAGGCGCGTGAGGCGGCGGCCACGCTTCGCACCGAAGAAAGTAACCGGTTACTGTATGTTGCGATGACGCGCGCGCGTGATGGTTTGGTGATTGGCGGCTGGGAAAAGCCGAATGGTGTTCGCCGCCTAGAGGGCAGTGATTACGCATTGTTAAGTAACGTGATCAAAGAAAACGAAACCGCCACCAAATATGATGATGGTACGATTTCAATCACCGCTGAACAAACCGCCACAATTTATAAAGATCAAGATAAAGAGCTCACGCTGCCACCAAAAAAACCAGTTGATGATAGGGCTGATTGGTTGCTTCGCCCTGCCCCGATGGATGATAAATCAGGCCGTCCTATCCGGCCATCGCAACCAGGCCTTGACCATGACCCCCAATCGCTTGCCGCCGTTGCTGCAAAACAGAATACGCAAAACCGTCAGATTGGTCTTGCCTATGGCAAGCTTGCGCACCGGTTGCTCGAACAGCTTCCCGCGATTGATTCGTCATTGCGGCGGGGTCGCGCTGTACAGATCGCTGGCCAAAGCCGTGATGTGCCTGACGCAATGGCGGAAAGCCTTATCGACAAGCTTTTGACGCTGATTGATCTGCCTGCATTTGCCCCGCTTTTTGGCAAGGATGCGTTGGTTGAGGTTCCGATTAACGGGCGCTTGAATGGCATTGGCATCGCTGGCCAGATTGACCGGCTGTTTGTCGATGACAAGCGCATTATTCTGGCCGATTTCAAAACGGGTCGGCCGCACGAAAATATAATACCGCGAAACTATCTTCATCAAATGGCGCTTTATGATGGCCTTCTTCAGAAAATTTATCCCGGGCGAGACATTGATTGCTGGCTTGTTTGGGTTGATACGCTGGATTATCAGTCGATTGATCGTGACACCAGAAAGCAGGCGCTGGCAGATATTTTTGACGCTTATGACCCTTTGCGCTCGTCAAAATAGATAAATATTCCTGACGCCAAGCTTGACGCGGCAGCAACCAAACCATAAATTTAAATCCGCGAAGGCAGCGGCACATACGCCGCAAATTTTTACGATGAAATGGAATCATAATGGCAACGTCAAAAACCACAGATAGCGATTTTACCGCAGATGTTCTGCAATCAGACAAACCTGTATTGGTTGATTTCTGGGCTGAATGGTGTGGCCCATGCAAGGCGATTGGCCCTGCGCTTGAAGAAATCGCTGGTGAAAAGCTAGACAGCCTGTCAATCGTCAAGCTGAATATCGACGAAAACCCGCTAACACCGCAGAAATATAATGTTCGCGGTATTCCAACATTGCTGATTTTCAAAAATGGCGAAGTTGTTGCTGAAAAGATGGGTGCCTTGCCAAAATCACAGCTGGAAAGCTGGATTGATCAATCAGTCTAACGCCAATTTACATAAAGATGATGTGAAACGCTGTCCTAGTCGGGCAGCGTTTTATTTTGCACAAGAACATGACCGGCAAGATAAAGCGAGCCGCAAATAATAACCGGATAGGTGGGGTCTAGCTGGTCAAATGCCGTTATGATGCTTGTTGCGGCGGTGGCGTCCAGACCCTGTGCCAAGGCGGCAGCGGGCATGTCGGCGGCGCTTAGGCGGGCTGCGGCGGTCATCGCGCCTTCCCAGGCAGGCCTCGACGCGGCCGGCCTGCCCAATGGGCACCACATCTCGAACGGAGTCCCCGACCGGTTCTTCGCCGCCAGAGATCCCGCCGCTGGCAAGAGCCTGCGGACCGAGCACGACATCCCCGCCGGCGCCAGCGTGCTGGGCATTGTCGGACGGCTCGACCCCCACAAGGGCCACGACGTCCTGCTCGCGAGCCTAGCCACCAGCTGGCCCACGCCGGCCCCCCACCTAGTGATCGCTGGCGGGGAGTTGTTCTCAGAAGCCCACGGACGGCTAGGCGACTACGGCGCGAGGCTCCGCCGAGAGGTGACCCGCCTCGGGCTCGAAGGACGCGGGCAGCGGCTGCGCCGGGTAGTCCAAATAATAGCCCACGCCGCGCGCGCCCGCCGACGCGCGCGACTGGCCGCGCGACAACGCGAGCGCGCCCGTCGGCAACAACGAGGCGGACCCCGTCGGCTGCTGGAGCCGCAACTACACGTGGCGCGCCGACGTCATGAGCTCCCGCCTCACCATGGGCTTTACGCCCTAATCGTGCCCCGTAGGGGCCCCATCCGGTGGTCCCACTGTACGTAGGTCCGGTTTTCGTAACAGTTTACACGTGGCGCCCCCCATG
>CAJYBL010000091.1 GCA_913064995.1 uncultured Alphaproteobacteria bacterium | reverse complement strand
CGGCAAAGGCGTTATTCTGCAGCGATTCAAAGATGGTGGTCTTGCTGATGTTACGGTATTTGATAAAGCAAAAGGCCTTAGCTGGCAGGCTGGTGGTGGGCGTGTTCGCACCGAACCTGACTTGTCGACATGGCTTGCACGGCGTGGCGGTTCGGGCAAATTGCCGCCAAACGGATTTCCGCGCCCAGCTAAATTCACCTAAGGCTAAACTCAGCTACGTATCTGAAATTAGATGCCAAAATTAGTCAAAGACAGGTCATGCCAATGTCTTTTGTGGTTAATCTGCCGGATTTATAATCGGAATTTCGGCATCTTCAGCAACATCGGTAATCAGCATCTGACCCGGCTTATGCGTTATGGATATTGGCGGTTTAGCGTGAAGAATCGCCGCTTGCGGTGTCACGCCACAAGCCCAAAAAACCGCGATTTCACCGCCATTAACCGGCGATGCGTCGCCCCAATCGGGCGCGTTAAGGTCGGCAATGCCAATTTTGGTAGGATCGCCCCAATGAACCGGTGCGCCATGCGCCATTGGAAAATTGGCCGAAATGGCGCGAACCATATCCAGCTTATCAATCGGGATAGCGCGCATGCTGACCACCATTGGCCCTGAAAACGGACCGGATTCAATGGTTTTGATGTTGGTTTTGAACATCGGCACCGTTTGGTCATTATCAATATGCCAAACCGGAATTCCGGCGCGGATCAAGGCATGTTCAAAAGTGAATGAGCATCCAAGCGCAAAACCAACCATCTGGTCATTCCACAAATCACTAATATCGCCGACGGTGCCATCCAGAACGCCATGACGATAAATATGATAGGATGGAACATCTGACCTGATATCAATATCGGCGCCTAATGTTCGCATATAGGGCGATCCGGTATCGGTAACGCCAACAAGCGGGCAGGGTTTTGGATTGCGCTGGCAAAACCGCATGAAATCAAGCGCATATGACTGCTCAAGGATGACAAGATTTGCCTGCAAAAAGCCATTGGCCAGCCCTGATGTATGGTCGCAATAGGCACCTGATCGGATTTTGGTACGAACGGCAAGCTGGTCGTCTTGGCGCAATTGTTCAAAAGATGTTGCCACAATGGTCTCCTATTGGCGGGCGCAGCCATTCATGCGTTGCGAGTAACCTCATCGGCGGGTTTCCAGATGCCAGCATCAAAAATTTCGGCAGGCTTGAAGCGTTCTTTATAGGCCATTTTGCGGCTTCCCTGCACAAAATAGCCAAGATAAAGCCAATCAAGTGATAATTCTTTGGCAATCGCCAGAAGATCAAGAACCATATAGGTTCCCAATGATCGTTCGGCCTGTTTGGTATCAAAAAAACTGTAAACGGCACTTAACCCGTCAGATTGGAAATCGGCCAGAACGCTGCCGACAAGACAGTCTTCTTCATCATAATGGCTAACCAGAACCGTCTCGATTGGGCTGTTGTTAATCATGCTGGTAAAATCATCATGATCCATACGCGCCATCTGGCCATCATCATGCCGGCTGGTGACATAGGCCTTGAACAGTCGGTAATGCGCGTTGGTTGGATCGGGTCTTGTGATGCTTCGGGTCAGATCACTGTTTTTCTTGAGAATGCGCGTCATGTTCCGGCTGGCTTTAAATGCTGCAATATTCACGCGCCAAGGCAAACAGGCATTGCAATTCGGGCAGGCCGGTCGATAAACCCAATTTTCAACACGGCGGAATCCGGCACGGGCAAGCCCATCATGGCACTGTGGATCAAGGGAAATATCAACAGCAATACGCTGTTCGGTCTGCCCCGCAATATAGGGGCAGTCACTTCGCATGCTAAGGCGCATGGGCAGCGGAATTTTGCGATGAAGCCGTTTGTCCTGATCCATCTTTTTAGATTGCCCAAAAGGCCAAGCTCAAATCAAGATCAATCATATGCAAAACAGATAATTTTTCCTAACTGGCGCTATCGTCGAGCTGGCGAACCTGAAAATGCGCAGCCCGAAGCGCCGCGATAATTTCGTCAACATGATCTGGTCCCCGCGTTTCGATTACCGCATCAATCTTGGCCAGTTTGGCCGGTACGTCATAGAAAAGACGCTGATGATAGATTTCGACAATATTGCCGCCACATTTGCCAATCGTTGTTGAAATCGCCGCCAACATCCCCGGTTCATCGGAAATATCGATACGCAACCGCGCAATCCGACCATCGACGGCCATGTTGCGATTCAAGATCGACGCCAGTAAGCGCGGATCAATATTGCCGCCGCAAATCACCACGCCAACCTTTTTACCGGCAAATAGAGTCGGATTTGCATGAATGGCGGCAATGCCCGCAGCACCGGCACCTTCAGACACGACACGCTGCTGTTCGATCAAGGCACCAACAGCCCATTCAAGTTCGCGTTCATTGACCAGTAGAATTTTGTCAACCAATGCATCAACAATCGGAAGCGTAACACCACCAGGTTTTTTCACCGCAATGCCTTCGGCCAGGGTTTCGCCACCACAGGTGATTTCCTTGCCTTCGACTGCCAGTTTCATGCTTGGGTAAAGTTCGGTTTGCACACCATAAATCTTAATATTGGGGCGCATATCGCGTGCGATTGTGGCAATACCGCCCATCAGGCCACCGCCGCCAATTGGCACAACAAGAATATCAAGATTGGGCTGGTCATTCAGCATTTCTAGACCAGCCGTGCCTTGCCCCATCATCACCAATTCATTGTCATAGGGATGAATCAGGGTCAGGCCATGCTCCTGAATAAGCGCATTCACCGTGCCCTCGCATTCATTGAGGTTGCGCCCCTCAAGAACAACTTTTGCACCAAAGGCGCGGGTGCGTGCCACTTTGGCAAAGGGGGTTTGTGCTGGCATGACAATGGTTGCCGGAATGCCCATATGTTCGGCGTGATAGGCCACGGCTTGGGCATGATTGCCTGCCGACATGGCAATGACGCCAAGCTGGCGCTGCTGATCGTTCAATCCAAGCATTGCATTCAGCGCACCACGCGCCTTGAAAGATGATGTGTGTTGCAAACATTCCAGCTTCAAGAACAGGTCGCAGCCTAAATTGCGCGATAACATCGGCGCTTCAAGAATTGGTGTGCGGATGATTTGTCCGTCTAGCCGGATGGCTGTGTCTCTGATTTGATCAGCTGTTACCGCCATAATGTAATCTCCCTCATGGCGTTCATTTTCTCGTTATGCATTGAGTCGCATTGTGAGATTGATCACTGCCATCTTTATGAACTGCCAACATTATGACCTTCATTTGCGTATTTATACCAGTAAAACTGGATGATTGCCGTTATCTATCTGGATAGGTGCGGCGGCAATGGCCTTACAAAGACCGATTTTAAACAAGCGTTGCCCTGGTCTGCGCCGACACTGGGTTCTGATGGGGGGATCGAGCGCAACTAGCACCGAATCATTTTTGCAATTTCAGGCGCAAAATAGGTCAAAACAGCATCGGCACCAGCGCGTTTGAAACAGGTCATGACTTCAAGAATGGTGCGTTCACGGTCAAGCCAGCCCTTTTCGAATGACGCGCATAGCATCGAATATTCGCCGGATACCTGATAGGCAATGCATGGCACGCCAAATTCGGCCTTGGCACGCGCCAGAATGTCTAAATAAGGCATTCCCGGTTTGACAATGACCATGTCGGCGCCTTCAGCAAGGTCAAGCGCGATTTCATGCATCGCTTCATCGCTATTGGCCGGATCCATTTGATAGGTTGATTTGCCAGCCTTGCCAAGCGATGCACCAGCCCGCACCGCATCGCGGAACGGCCCGTAAAATCCAGAAGCATATTTCGCGGCGTAGGCCATGATTTGTGCATTGTGATGCCCAGCAGCATCAAGCGCAGCGCGAATTTGGCCAACGCGGCCATCCATCATATCTGAAGGGGCGATGATATCGCATCCGGCATTGGCCTGATGCACTGCCTGTTCACAAAGAACCGCAATGGTTTCGTCATTTAAAATTTCGTCCCCATCCAGCAAACCGTCGTGGCCATGCGAGGTAAAGGGATCAAGCGCAACATCACAGATAATGCCAAGATCGGGAAAGGCGGCTTTGACAGCGCTGACCGCACGGCACACAAGATTGTCACCATCGCGGGCAAGGCTGCCGGACTCATCTTTCAATGCTGCGTCGATTGACGGGAAAATGGCTATTGCGGGAATTGTTAATTCAACCGCTTTGGCCGCCTGTTGCAAAAGCTGATCAATCGAATAGCGGAAAACACCGGGCATGGCATCAATTGGCTCGACCATGTTCTGTCCCTCAATCACAAAAAGAGGCCAGATAAGATCGGCGGTATCAAGGCGGGTTTCGGCAACAAGACGACGCGAAAATGCAGTCATCCGGTTGCGCCGCATCCTTGTGGAAGGGTATTGACCTCGGCTCATGGGCTGTTTAATCCGTAATTGATCTGAAATTCCAACTATTCATAACGATCTGGGAAGATTTCTGCAATGCCACAGGCGTATATTCATTTCGACGTTATTAATCGTGCCGGTCTTGTTACGCTTGATCGGCCAAAGGCGTTGAATGCGCTGACAGTCGAGATGGTCACTGATTTACGGCAGACCCTTCTATGCTGGCGTTATGATCCAGCTATTAGCCATGTCGTGATTACCAGCAGCGCGCCACGTGCTTTTTGCGCTGGTGGTGACATCAGGCAGGCTCGTGAAACCATTATCGCCAGCGGTTTTGACGAGGCAGATGCCTTTTTTCGGGGTGAATATCTGGTTGATCTGGCCATTGCTGAGTTTGGCAAGCCGATTATCGCGCTTTGCGATGGTGTTGTTATGGGTGGCGGTGCTGGTCTTGCCGAACATTGCACCCACATCATTATGAGTGAGATGACACGCTTTGCGATGCCGGAAACCAGCATTGGCCTGTTTCCTGATGTGGGGGCAAGCCTGTTTCTCGGCCGGTGTCCTTCGCCAGTTGCCCGATTGCTTGGCATGACCGGATATATCATTCATGGTGCTGATTGCATGATGCTTGGCCTTGCCACATCAATGGTTTCCTCTGAACAGATGGCAGAATTGAAACAATCACTCCTTGATTGCACCGCATCTGAAATTGATCGGGTTATTGCTGATTTTAAAATGGATCCAGGGGTACCAGCCCTAAACCATCATATGCCCGTGATTGACCGTATTTTTGGGGGGGATGTGACCCCTGAGCAGATGCAGGAACGCGCCGAAGATCTGGCGCGCATGCGGCCAAATGATAAATTGGTTAGCCATGTTGTGACGGCCTTTGCCACGCGTTGTCCGGTCTCGATCAAGCTGTTTTGGCGTTTATTGCAAATGGCCGATGGCATCACCGATATTGGCGCGGCGCTGACACTTGATTACCATCTTGCGATGCGCATGATTCGGCGTGCTGATTATATTGAAGGTGTTCGTGCGGTTCTGGTTGACCGGGATAATGCGCCAAAATGGTCGCCAAACAGCCTTGCGCTTGTTGATAAGGCTTTATTGGATGTGCTTTTTGACGAAGACGGCTTGCCGCCCTTGTGTTAAAGATATTCTCATCCTAGCTTGACCCGTCTATGTCATCATCAGGATATCGGTTAGGCCAAACCGTTAAATGTGATTGTGCCATCTTCATTAAAGGAAACCCGATGCGTTTAAGTCAGTATTTTTTGCCGGTTCTAAAAGAAACCCCGAAAGAGGCACAGATTGCCTCGCATCGCCTGATGCTTCGCGCGGGGATGATTCAGCAATCGAGTGCTGGCATCTATTCATGGTTGCCACTTGGCAAGCGCGTTCTTGACAAGATTGCCACGATCGTTCGCGAAGAACAGGATCGCTCCGGCGCATTGGAAATTTTGATGCCAACTTTGCAACCAGCCGAAATCTGGCAGGAATCAGGGCGTTATGACGATTATGGCGCGGAAATGCTTCGCGTCAAAGACCGGCATGATCGCGATATGCTCTATGGGCCAACCAATGAAGAACAGGTCACCGATATTTTTCGGACGCATGTCCGAAGCTATAAGGCGCTGCCGCTGAATCTGTATCATATCCAGTGGAAATTCCGCGATGAGGTTCGGCCGCGTTTTGGCATTATGCGTGGCCGTGAATTCTTGATGAAAGATGCTTACTCTTTTGATCTTGATGCTGATGGCGCACGCACAGCCTATAACAAAATGTTTGTTTCCTATCTGAAAACCTTTGCGCGGATGGGACTGACGGCGATTCCGATGGAAGCCGACACTGGCCCAATTGGCGGCGATATGAGCCATGAATTCATCATTCTGGCCGAAACCGGCGAAAGCGGCGTTTATTTCCACAAAGACTGGTTAAAAGCCGATCTGCTTGCAGAAATTGATTATGACGCCGATTTACAGCCCTTTGTTGATAAATTCACATC
>CAJYBL010000090.1 GCA_913064995.1 uncultured Alphaproteobacteria bacterium | reverse complement strand
ATTTCCGGCTTTGGCGCAGAAATTATAATATCAATATTGCCAGAAGGATGGATATGATTAGGATAATATAATCATTACAACCCGTCCGCCCTTGATGATCTTAGTAACTTGATGCCAATGAAATTGGCGGTTTCAATAAAGGTTTGAAGACAGTGAACGACCAAAACGCAATATCCGCGATTGATTCGATTGTTGATGACTGGCTTTGCCGTTTCAACGCCGCCCTGCATCAAACATCATCATCTTCTTGTGAAGCGCCGGGGTGGAGTGCTGATCTATTTCATGACAACAGCTATTGGCGCGACGCGCTAGCACTCAGCTGGCAGCTTCAAACCATTGTTGGCGCAACAGACATTCTAAATAGCCTTCCCGCGGCTGCGGCCAAAGCCGGAATCAGCCCAATCACGCTTGATCCCCAAGCCACCGCACCGCGCCTTGTGACCCGTGCTGGCAGTAATGCGATCGAAGCCTTTTTCACCTTTACCACCGATGCCGCGCATTGCCGTGGTATTTTGCGGCTTAATTCAGATGACAAACATCCCGACCATTATCGGGCATGGACATTTTTTACCGCGATTGATGCATTGATCGGCTTTGAGGAAAAAACCGACCGAAACCGGCCAACAGGTCAATCCTATTCGCGTGATTTTCACGGGCCAAACTGGTTGGATAAACGCCTTGCTGCCGCCAGCTATGAAACCCATGATCCGGCCGTTCTGGTTGTTGGTGGTGGGCAGGCTGGCTTGGCGATTGCTGCACGGCTAACCCAGCTTGGCATTGACACATTGATTGTCGATAAAAACCGCCGCATTGGAGATAATTGGCGCAATCGCTATCATGCGCTGACCTTGCATAATCAGCTTCATGTCAATCATCTTCCCTATATGCCTTTTCCGCCGACATGGCCGACCTATATTCCAAAGGATATGCTGGCCTTATGGTTCGAATCCTACGCTGCCGCGATGGAGCTGAATTTCTGGACGCAGTGCGAAGTGACAAAGGCCAGTTATGATAACAAGGCCAAACGTTGGCAGGTTGCATTGCGCACCGCCGAAGACGGCGAGCGTTATATGTCACCGCGCCATGTGATTATGGCCACCGGCGTTAGCGGCATTCCAAATCTTCCCAAAATTGACTCGCTTTCAGCCTTCAAAGGGCCAGCGCTTCATTCCAGCCAATATCATGATGGCGAAGATTGGTCAGGAAAACATGCTATCGTTATTGGTTGTGGCAATAGCGGCCATGATATTTCACAAGACCTGTATTCAAGCGGCGCCAAAGTCACCATGGTCCAGCGCAGCCCCAGTCTTGTTGTGAATATTGAACCTAGCGCCCAATTCCCCTACAAGCTGTATGAAGAAGAGCGCGGCACGGATGAATGTGATTTCATTACCGCCTCAATGCCAACTCCGCTTGTCAAACAGGCACATCGCCATTTCACCAAAGCCGCGCGCAAGACTGATAAGGCGCTTCTTGATGGTTTGGAAAATGTTGGGTTCAAGCTGGATTTTGGCGATGATGATACCGGCTGGCAGTTTAAATATCTCACCCGTGGTGGTGGCTATTATTTCAATGTTGGCTGTTCTGACCTGCTTGCCGAGGGCAAAATTGATCTTGTGCAATTCGACCAGGTTGACCAATTCACCGATCATGGCATGGTGATGAAAGATGGTCATAAAATTGACGCTGATATTGTCATTATGGCAACCGGCTATAAACCGCAGGAATATCTTGTCAGTAAATTATTCGGCGATGAGATTGCCGCACGGATTGGCCCTATCTGGGGCTTTGGTGATGGCATGGAACTGCGCAACATGTATTGTCAGACCGGACAGCCCGGCCTATGGTTTATCGCTGGCAGCTTTGCCCAATGCCGAATCTATTCGAAATATCTAGCCCTGCAAATCAAGGCGTTGGAAGAAGGCATCATCCAGCCCCAACAGCCCTAGCCCGCCCGCTTTTGTACCTTCAGTAAACGAGACATGACATGAAATTTGCAACGATCAACGGTATCTCTATTCATTATCAATTTGATGATGCTGGCGCCGCCAAGCCGCTAATTGTTTTTTCCAACTCGCTTGCCACTGATTTTCGTATTTGGCAGGATTGTGTTGACAATCTATCGGCTGATTATTCCATTCTTCGCTACGACAAACGTGGCCATGGCCTATCCGGCATGGGAACACCGCCCTATCAGATTGATGACCATGTGAATGATCTTATTGCCCTGATGGATCATCTTGGCCTATCGGACGCGGTTGTTGTTGGGCTATCAGTTGGTGGCCTAATTGCTCAAGGCTTATATCACACCCGCCCCGATCTTGCCAGAGCCCTGATCCTTTGCGACACGGCTGCGAAAATTGGCAATGCCGAAATGTGGAATGACCGCATCGCCATCGCGCGTGATGGTGGCTTGGCCGCGCTTGTTGATGCCAATATGCAGCGCTGGTTCTCGCCAGCCTTTCACGCCGATCGTACAACCGAACTGCATGGATATCGAGCAATGTTCACCCGTACGCCACTTGACGGCTATATCGGCACTGGCATGGCCATTCGTGATGCTGATTTCCGTGATCAAGCGCCAAATATTGCCGTGCCAACGGTTTGCGTTGTTGGTGATCAAGATGGTGCCACCCCGCCAGATCTGGTGCGCGGCACCGCCGACATGATCCCGGGTGCAAAATTTGAACTGGTAAAAGATGCAGGCCATATCCCCTGTGCCGAACAACCAGCCGCGATTATCAAGATCATTCGCGATGTGATGGCTGGCCTCTAGCCGCGAGCGTCACCAATCACATCAAAACCGATTATCGGGCAGGCATATTTTGCCTGCCTTTTTATGGTCATCGATCAGGCTTTTTGACAGGTTTGATCCGGTACTAAACTGGTTTGGCGCGGCTCGGCTGCGCCGCGATCACAGCGGCAACCGCTGGCCGTGCGCGAATTTCATCAAGTAAAGCATTTAATCTCGGCCGGTTTTCACGCATTGCCGTTTTATCAAGATCCCAACGGCTAAGCATATAAAGATAGAAATCGGCAGCGGTAAGGGTTTGCCCGCATATATAAGGGTCAAGGCTGGCCTCTAGATGATCGAAAATAACCCGATGTTCGTCACGCGCCTTTTGCCGGATCGTCTCAGCCGCCGCCTCATCGCCATAATAGCGGGTGTGGTGTTGGCGATGATAGGCCGGATAAACCGACGTCGCCAAAAGCGCCAGATATTGATGATAGCGATCATTTTGCGGCGTGCCTTGAGGCGGTGCCAGATCGCCGAACCGGCTTGTAATATGATGAATGATCGCCAGCGTTTCAAAAACCTGCGTTCCGTTAGGACAAATCAAAACAGGAATCCGGCCAAGAGGATTTGCGGCAAAAAAATCAGGGCTTTTCACCTCGGCCGGATCGGGAAAGGAAATGTCATAATCAATATTGGCCTCGCGAAATAAAAATTCGGCGATCAATGACCCTGCACCTGCCCTGCCGATGATGTGATAATTTCCCATTTTTCAGTCCTCAATCTATTTACGCAACCATGCTAAGCGGCCAGAGGTCTGAGCCAGCTTGCCAAAACATCAACCTTTTAAAGATATCAATCATAGAGAGATATCCATCTTGTCTGGCGCCCTATCTCTAGCTAATCTAGCGCTATTGTCGCCCCACATTGCTAGCATAGGCAAGCCACATGTTTAATTCTGCTGTTGCCAATTTAAATGCGCCGCCTGTTTCAATCGTGCTGAACTGGAAATCATCTTATGATGGTGCCAACGGGCCGTTGATTGATATGAGCCAGGCTGTTCCCGGCTATTCTGCGCATCCCGATATTTTAGCAGCATTGGCCGAGGGAGCATCTGATCCGGCATTGGCGCGTTACGGGCCGGTTGAGGGCGATCCCGAATTTCGCAGCGCCTATGCCGATCATGTAAGCCAGCTTTACAATGCCAAAATTGATCGCAGTGAAGTGCAAATCACCTCGGGCTGTAATCAGGCCTTTGTCGCAACCGTGCTGGCGCTCGCGGGACATGGCGACCGTATCTTGATGATGCGCCCCTGTTATTTCAACCATGAATCAACGCTTGGCATGCTTGGTGTTGGCATTGATTATGTTGATTGTGTTGATGATGGCGGCCTACTTCCAAATTGCGCTTCTATTGATGCTGCTATCGGGCCACAAACACGCGCGATTGCGATGGTCACCCCAAATAATCCAGCAGGCAGCATCTATCCGGCACCACTTCTTGCAGATATTCTGGCCTTATGTCAGAGGCGGGGAATTTGGCTTATCCTTGACGAAACCTATCGCGATTTTATGCCGCTTGATATGGATGTACCGCACCATCTTTTTGCGCAGGATGATTGGCAATCATCACTGATCCAACTTTACAGTTTTTCGAAATCCTATTGTCTTCCCGGGCATCGGCTTGGTGCCATCGTTGCCGGTCGCGACGTGGTCGCCCAATTAGCAAAAGTTATTGATAATATACAGATTTGCGCCCCGCGTGTGGCACAGCATGCCTTGGCGCCAATGTTGACATCCATGACAAGCTGGCGAGAGGAAAATCGCGAAAGAATCGCTGCACGCGCTACGGTATTTCGAACCGCAATGGATGATTTACCGGGTTGGAATCTGCTAAGCAGCGGTGCCTATTTTGGCTATGTTCGTCACCCTTTTACCGGTGTTGGCTCGCGCCAGCTTGCCGAAACCATGGCGCGCAAGGCGGGGGTTCTTGTTATTCCGGGCGCCTTTTTTGGGGCTGGACAGGATGGCGCCCTTCGCTTTGCCTTTGCCAATGCAGGCCGCAATGTGATTGCCAAGCTTGCTGGTCGCCTGTCATCTTTGACGCTTTAGGTGGTTTTAACGAGACATAAACGCGACAATCTGCTGATTGACATCATCGGCCGGGCCATGATCAATCAGACAAGCGGTCAGTAAATAGTTTTCGCAGGATTAACCTTTTGCAGCAAAGCCAGCACGCTGGCGGGCGAGCGGTGCCATTTGCGTTTTTCCGATCCGTTCCAGTGGCAATTCACCATTGGCCAGCAGGATATCCTGCTTCAGCCCCATCAGATGCGGGTACCATTCACGTTGAAGCGGCGATTTCCAGCGCCATAGCAAAATTTCCAATGCCGCCAATGCGGTTTTTGCTGATGGCATTGGGAATTCTGCGGCAAATCCATAAGGCGCATCGAAATAGGCGGCAATGTCAAAAAACACATCCGGCACCGCTGCTTTTTGTATCAATTCGCGCCAGTATATTTTGCCAGCCTCACTGCCGCGCCCAGCCTGATCGCGCGTACCCGCCACCAGCCCCAAAAGCAGTAAATCAGTCTCAATCATGCCTGTTGGATTGAGCATTATATGCGGCATGTCGGCGCTGCGCCACGGCCCTAGAAACAATCGCCGCGGACAATAATCATTGGCGTAAAAATTATCCCAAATGATGATTGATGCTGGATCAAGATGCCCGCCAGCATCACCAAAAGGACGCGGCGCAACAATATCATCACCGCAATAGACCACCTGATGCTGCGGGTCGAGATGGCCGACAAATTGTTCAAGATAGGTGAAGGATTGCGTGTCATCTGGCGTGATCAGACTATCGGCATAGATACGCGGCACAATAATGATAGCGGCGTCAATGGCCAGCCCAAGCCGGTTGGCGAGCGCCGCATGCGCCCTGCCTTCATTTGTAAAACTGCCTGATCGCGCCCCAAAATCAGCGGCGATATCATCCATCAGTAGCGCAATCATGCTGGCACCATTTGCCAAAAACTGACGCGCCTTTGCCACCAAAATGGTGAAATCATTTTTCTGATCAGTCGACGCATCCAGACTGGCAAAATCAAAATCCAACCCAGGCGCGATACCGGCAATCAGGTGAATATTCTTGGCCGCTGCGGTGGCGGCAAATTGGGTAAATTCAGCTTGCCACGCCTTGTCATAGGGCTGTCGCCAAAATTGCCGGTGACACGCATCTTCTTTTGGTGCGTAAAAATAGCTTGTCATTCCCGCTGCGGCAACGCCGCCAACAAGCCGGTTGCGATCACGCCAATCGAAAAGCCTGCCATAATATCCTTCGATGTAGCCGGTGAAATTCAGCGTCATTTATGCCCTGTCCCTTGCCCGCTTGCCGCGCATCATAAGATTGTTATTTGTTACCGGTTTTGCATTCGCTATCATGTATCATTAAAACCTATTTCGAGGCGAAAGCAAAAGCTTTGCGATATCTATTTAGCCATCGCAGGCGATCAAGACGGAGTCAGTAAATGAATATTGTGGCCATTGGCGCACATCCTGATGATCTGGAAATCTTTGCCTATGGCTTTTTGGCAGCCGCATCATCGCGCGGCGATAATCTGATCCTTGGCGTTGCCACTGATGGTGCGGCTGGCGGTGTTAATCAA
>CAJYBL010000089.1 GCA_913064995.1 uncultured Alphaproteobacteria bacterium | reverse complement strand
TTGGTGGAGCTAAGCGGGATCGAACCGCTGACCTCTACAATGCCATTGTAGCGCTCTCCCAGCTGAGCTATAGCCCCTTGTTACCGTATCTGGCCCAAAATGCCCCTACTGAGCGCACAGCCAAAAAGCCTATTAGGTTCCAATTCGTGCAGTACAGAAATGCTGCGAACGATGTGTATCGCAGGGGCGACACCCTGCGCAAGCAAATTTTCATCTGGCGACGGGTTTTTTTACACCACCGCCGCCAAACCAGTGGTATTTGCATACATCAAGAAGGCAAGATACCTATTGATCATCCTTATCATCTAGGTTGGGCAATAATTCGTCGCCGTCGGTGATATCGTCCTGAATGATTCCAGGGCCATCAGTATCATCCACATCAACATCATCTTCATCAAAAACAATATCATCATCGTCATCGTCTTTATTGACAGCAACATTAACGTCTTCATCGTCAAATTCTGTTTCTTCCAGATCAGCAGCATCATCAGATACATTTGCCTTTTTCGTGCTTTTCGGTGCAGCCCGGCTTTTACGGCCTTTTAACAGATTTTCCGGATCAAATTCTGTGCCGCAGCCCGGACAAACAATGGGACGACGTTTAAAATCATAAAAGCGCATATCACATGATAGACAGGTACGCTTCAAGCCAAGTTCAACCTTTGCCATTCTTTCAAATCCCCTGTACTTAACCATCAAAAATAAGGAAAATTCATCTTTAGGGGATGTGAAACAAATTTTGCAAGCTGTCAAAACAATTTTCTGCCGATTTCCAACTTTTATTTTCACGCTGGCATGCACTGAAAAGAATTTGCCATTTTAATGGCGCTGATTGCCTAGCGCCCCGGAAAAATGTTATAAGATGCCCTCTCCGAAATTGACTGGGCAAAACAGCCTATCAGCAAATCACAAGAGGCTTTTTGATGTCACCTCACCCGCACGATCAACTTGTTTCAAAAAAAGCCGGTCCGCTTGTTGGCACAATGCCTATTCCGGGTGATAAATCCATTTCGCATCGTTCACTGATTTTCGGCAGCCTTGCGATTGGCACAACCAAGGTTTGCGGCCTTCTTGAAGGCGCCGATGTCATGTCGACCAAAAACGCACTTGTTGCGCTTGGCGCCAGCATCGAGCGTGACGCCGACGGGGTTTGGCATATTACCGGCGTTGGATTGCATGGCATGATATCACCTGTAACACCGCTTGATCTCGGCAATTCGGGAACTGGTGCGCGCCTGTTGATGGGGGTTGTTGCCGGTCAGAACATCACAGCAACATTCTGCGGCGATGCCTCGCTGAGCATACGGCCAATGGCGCGGATCACCGAACCGCTTGCCGAAATAGGTGCTGATATCACCTGCCGTAGTGGTGGCTTACTACCTGTCACCATTGTGGGCGCCGCAAATCCGATGGCGCTAAGCCATCGCTCAAAAGTGGCCTCGGCACAAATCAAATCAGCGATCTTGCTCGCCGGGCTGAACGCGCGTGGCACCACAAATATCATCGAACCGCACGCATCACGCGATCACAGCGAATCATTGCTTCGACATTTTGGCGCATCGGTTCAGCAGCATATCGGCACCGATGGGGCGCATCATGTTGAGCTTGCTGGCGAGGCAACACTTCGCGCGGCGGATATTATTGTACCAAGTGATCCGTCATCTGCCGCTTTTGCCATTGTTGCGGCACTGATTACACCGCAAAGCGATATCACGCTTGTTGGTATCGGCATGAACCCGCTTCGAACCGGTCTTTTGACAACCCTTATCGAAATGGGCGGCGATATCATTAAAAGCAATGATCGTATTGAAGGCGGCGAAGCCGTTGCTGATTTACGCATCCGGCATAGTCAGTTGAAAGGCATTACCATTCCGGCCGAACGCGCCGCCTCGATGATTGATGAATATCCAATCCTGTCAATTGCCGCGGCAACTGCAAGTGGCACAACCGAGATGCTTGGCGTTGCCGAATTGCGCGTTAAGGAAACCGACCGCATCAAGGTGATGGCTGGTGGTCTTGCCGCATGCGGCGTCACCGTTGATTATGATGATGACTCGATGCGCGTTTCAGCCAGCACCATTTCCGGCGGGGTAACCCTTTCAGCGCAGCATGATCACCGAATCGCCATGTCATTTCTGACGCTTGGCCTCGTCGCCGAACAACCAATCACCGTAACCGGCTGCACCACCATTGAAACAAGCTTTCCCAGATTTGCAAGTAGCATGAACCAGCTTGGCGCCAGCATCATTGACGGAAAAACAGCATGATCATTGCCATTGATGGGTCAGCAGCCAGCGGCAAAGGCACGCTTGCCAAACGGGTGGCAGCCGAATTCGGCTATGATTATCTGGATACGGGGGCGCTGTATCGTGCGGTTGCCTTTAGCCTGTTAAACGCTGGCGCAAACAGCAATAAAATTGATGAAAAACAGGCTGTTAATGCTGCATCGACGCTTAATCTTTTGCTAACACAAACGGCTGAAATACGCACCGATAAAGTAGCAGCCCTTGCGTCAATCGTGGCGGCCATTGGCCCTGTTCGGGCTGAGTTGCTGTCACTTCAGCGCGCCTTTGCCGCAGCGCCGCCATCGGGAAGAGGGGCGGTTCTTGATGGCCGTGATATTGGCACGATTGTGCTTCCCAACGCCGATTTGAAATTCTTCATTGATGCCGATCTTGATATTCGCGCCAAGCGCCGCACCAAAGAGTTGCTTCAGGCAGAACAATCGGTTATGTTCCGCGACGTTCTGGCGGAGATGACGGCACGAGATGATCGTGACCGGACTAGATTGGTGGCCCCGTTAAAGGCCGCGGATGACGCAATAACCATCGACACATCCAAAATGGATGCGTCGGAGGTTCTAGCGCTAGCCCTGTCGCATATTAATCGTGTTTGCCCATCAGAACAATGAGCCCGAACCGGAGACCACACGAACATTTTCGGTTCATATTTTGATAAACTGACCGCCGGCGAAACAAACTGGTCGCCAAAAAACCCGCCTGAAACCTGGTTATATCGCCAAAATAGGTCAAATATAACCTGGTTGTTGTTCGTTCAATGCGGCCCTCATGTCGGCTGAGGCACATAGATTTCGATCCTTATTCGGGCGGTATTGCACCTCCGATCGAAATAGCGACAAAACGGAGATTTGTTTGACATCTACAACGAATTCGGCAGCCGATGCTGCCACTGAAAACTTTGCCGATCTTTTAGCTGAAAGCTTTGGTGAAGGCACAAATGTCGAGGGCAGTGTTGTCCGTGGCTTTGTTATCGGCATCGAGGGTGATGCCGTTGTCATTGATGTTGGCTTAAAATCTGAAGGCCGCGTTCCGCTAAAGGAACTTGCCGCCCCCGGACAACAAGCCGATGTGTCAATCGGCGATGAGATTGAGGTTTACGTCGAGCGTATGGAAGACCGCCATGGTCAGGCCGTACTGAGCCGCGACAAAGCCCGCCGCGAAGAAGCATGGGGCGTTCTCGAAGCATCATTTGAAAAGCAAGAGCGCGTTACCGGCATCATCTTTGGCAAGGTCAAAGGCGGTTTCACCGTCGATCTGTCAGGCGCAACGGCCTTTTTGCCGGGAAGTCAGGTTGACATTCGCCCTGTTCGCGATCTTGGCCCATTGATGGGAACACCACAGCCATTCCAAATTCTGAAAATTGACCGTCGTCGTGGCAACATTGTTGTTTCACGCCGCGCCGTTCTGGAAGAGTCACGCGCCGAAGCAAGAACAGAGCTTGTCTCTAATTTGCAAGAAGGTCAGGTTCTTCAGGGTGTGGTGAAGAACATCACCGATTACGGCGCCTTTGTCGATCTTGGCGGTGTCGACGGCCTCTTGCATGTAACCGATATTGCATGGCAGCGCATCAGCCATCCATCTGAAGCCCTGCAAATTGGCGAAACTGTCGAAGTCCAGGTAATCCGCTTTAATGCTGAAACCCAGCGTATTTCGCTTGGCATGAAGCAGCTTCTGTCAGATCCATGGGAAAATGTCGAAGGCAAATTCCCAATTGGGGCGAAAATGGAAGGCCGCGTTACCAACATCACCGATTACGGCGCATTTGTTGAGCTGGAAGCCGGTGTCGAAGGTCTTGTCCATGTATCTGAGATGAGCTGGACAAAGAAGAATGTTCATCCTGGCAAAATCGTTTCAACCAGCCAACAAGTCGAAGTTATGGTTCTTGACGTTGATCTGTCAAAACGCCGTATTTCACTTGGCCTCAAGCAGTGCACAAACAATCCTTGGGAAGACCTTAGCGCCACCTATCCAGTTGGCACCGAGATTAACGGCGAAATCCGGAACATCACCGAATTCGGGCTGTTTGTTGGCTTGAATGACGACATTGACGGTCTTGTTCACCTGTCAGATATCAGCTGGGAAAACGCTGGCGAAGAAGCCCTTGAAGGCTTTACCAAAGGCGATATGGTTAAGGCGAAAGTCCTTGATATCGACGTCAATAAAGAGCGTATCTCACTTGGCATCAAACAGCTAACTGACGATCCATTTGCTGGTCAGGCTGATGCCTATCGCAAAGGCGAAGTCGTAACCTGTACCGTTAACGCGGTAACAGACAACGGCATCGATGTTACCATTGGAGAGAACATGACTGGCTTTATCCGCCGGACTGATCTTAGCCGTGATCGCGCTGAACAGCGTGCTGACCGGTTTGCCGTTGGTGAAAAAGTTGACGCCATCGTCACCAGTGTTGACAAGAAAACCCGCAAATTGTCACTGTCGATCAAGGCACGCGAATCTGCCGAAGAAAAGCAGGCCATGGCCGAATTTGGCTCATCAGACAGCGGCGCCAGCCTTGGTGATATCCTTGGTGCGGCTCTTGCCAAGAAAGAAACAACCGACGAAAAATAAGACTGGCACATTCGCCAACCCATTTATCTTCAAGCCAGCCGGCGCATCAATCGGCTGGCTTTTTCTACGGCTGGGCTTGGTTATGTTAATGAATTTTATCATTCTTATTAACGTTAGAAATAAATTCTAAGTTGACCCGCCATTTGCAAACAGGCATCCTGACTCATTATTAAGAACGTAAGAATTAAGGGAGCAAACTCTGTGACACGGTCAGAACTTATCGCGAAATTAGCGGCTAAGAATCCAGCACTTTACCATCGTGATATTGAGCGGCTGGTTGGAACAATCCTTGATGAAATCGGCGGTGCGCTTGAACGTGGTGACAGGGTTGAGCTTCGTGGGTTTGGTGCCTTTTCAGTGCGCGAGCGCAAAGCCCGCCTCGGACGCAATCCAAGAACCGGATCAAGTGTAGAAGTATCTGAAAAGAAAGTGCCTTTTTTCAAAATGGGTAAAGGTATGCGTGAGCGGTTAAACCGCTAGACGGATTGGATTATGCAAACATTTGGCCGCCTTTTATGGCTAAGCATTACCTTATTTTTGGTTATGTTTGCCATCGCGTTGGCCACGTCGAATAAAACACTTATCACTCTTTCTCTTTGGCCTTTTGACAGCGCGCTAACCGCGCCAGTTTGGCTGCTGATTCTTTCCAGCTTTATCATTGGCGGATTGCTGAGTGCTATTTTGCTCTGGGGACAATGGCTGGCGATTCGGGCAAAGCTGTGGCGTCTTGAAGGGCGTTTCAACAAATTGCAGGCAAAAACCGATAAAATAACTGCCGAATCAACCGCCAAGCAAAATGATGGCTATCTGTATGACTAGGATCAGCAGAGTGAACCGGCCGCATCAAACCAATTAACCGCCGATTACTGCCTTCGCTAAGCAATCACCAGATTTGGTTTTCGACTCCGAACAGGAGAACCATCAAGCATAAGGATAATCCATGGCGCCCAAGGTTAAAGTCTGCGGCATATCAACAGCAAATGATTATATCGCCTGCCGCGATGCCGGTGCGCGCTGGACAGGCATGGTCTATTACCCCGGATCATCGCGCCATCTTGATCTGGCTGGCCTAGCAGCATTGGCAGACTGCGCCGATTCTATTGGCTCTGACGCACCTGAACGCGTTTTGTTAAGCGTTGATATCATTGGGGAAAGGCTTATGCCCATCATCGAGGCGGCGCGGCCAGATATGCTGCAGCTTCATGGCAAAGAAACCTGTCAGGATGTTGCCGATATCAAAGCCCGCACCGGTTTGCCGGTGATCAAGGCAATTGCCGTTGAAACAGCGGCCGATCTTGATCAATGCACGAAATGGAATAATCTTGCCGATTGGTTGCTATTTGACGCCAAAGTCAAGGCCGGATCGCAGCCCGGCGGCACCGGACATCAGTTTGATTGGACAATCCTTGCCAATTATCGCGGACAGTTACCATGGATGCTCGCAGGCGGGCTTGACTGTCATAATGTGGCAAATGCGATTAAAATCAGCGCGGCCAAGGCAGTGGATGTGTCATCGGGTGTTGAATCATATCCAGGAAAAAAGGAC
>CAJYBL010000088.1 GCA_913064995.1 uncultured Alphaproteobacteria bacterium | reverse complement strand
GGCAAGGCTAAGATCGGTTCCAGTCAAAAGCGGTGATGGCGTTCTGATCTCGGCAAGTTGGTTAAAGCGGTGCTGCAGAAGGACGGCATTTTCGGCAATGAAAGCGGCATTGCGGTTCGCGGGGGCAACCTGTCCAAAATAGGAGCGAAGCAACGGTTCGATGCGGGTGTCATGAAACCGTGACAAGGCGCGTGCCATTGCACGTTCTTTGATGGGTTCAGGAAGCATTGCAGGTTCGGGTGCCAACTCGTTCAAATATTCGGCAATGGCATCTGACTCTCCAAGGGTAAAACCATCATGCACCAATGCTGGAATCGTGCCTGAAGGCACAATCTTGCAATAGGCTGGGCTACCATAGCCGTCGGGCGGGGCAAGGCTTGTCCATTCCAGCCCCTTATGGCGAAGCAAAATACGGGTTTTGCAGCCATAGCTGCTTATCGCAAGGTCATAAAGCAAAAGCATGAAACGGCTCCCACAAATTTGGAAAAGGCGGTGATAAGGTTAAAAAAAAGAGGCATAGACTGCCTCTTTTTTCACATTTGGTATAACCGCAGACTAGTTGGCAAGCTGCCATTTCCGGCCGAGATCGGCAAAAAAGCCGCGCTCGGTCTTCAGCGCAATCCATGTGTTCACATAATTGATCCAAACCTGATCGGCTTGTGGCAACAGCATGGCAATTGGGGTTGGCGCTTTTGGCGCTGAAACGGGGACAACCATCATTTCTGGATATTTCGCGACCAGCTTATAGGCCTCGACATTTGATGTGATATGCGCATCGGCGCGACCGGCCAGCACTTCTTGGAAATCGCGTGCTGGGGCTTCGACAATTTTATATTTCGCATTTGGGAAGAACTGCTTGACCTGTTTTTCTTGGGTTGTGCCAAGCGTTGCGGCAACGGTAACAGATGCCTTGTCAAGATCGACCCAATCGGTGAATTTGTTAGCATTCTTTTTCAATGTAAGCGGCACTGTTGCCAATGAAAAATAGCTGTTTGAATAACCAGCGGCTTTTGCGCGGCTAGGTGAAATCGAGGCAGAACCGGTCATGTGGTATTTGCCTGACGTAACACCGCTTACCAATGTTTTCCAATCAGTTGGCACAAACTCGACCTTTACCCCCAGATCTTTTGCAAGCTCGGTCATGACGTCAATATCATAGCCAGTATAGCTATTTGTCGCAGTGTCTTTCATGGTCATTGGGTTCCAGTCGCCAGTGGTGCCAACCTTAAGCACCCCATCAGACAGGATTTCGTTCAGCACGCTTGCCGCATGAACGGGCGCCGTCACCATGCTGAACGCAAAAAGAGAGGTGATAATTTTTAGCAGTCGCATTTGAAAGTCTCCTTGGACTCAAATTAGGGTAATTTTTCGAATTAGAAATGTGAAGTAGCATGATAAGGTGTCGTTCGGGTAATGCAAGCTCTGACTATGATTTCTTGCGCCAAAACCGATTGGGGGCTAGCCGATGATCGTGGAATCGGATAGACAGGGACGAAGCTTTAAGCAACCTTGACGCTCGTTTCTTCCTAGTGGCGCGTTTATAATCTGCCGTTATGTAATGATGGAAATTTAGGTGACAGTCACGATGGACCAGCCAGCAACACAGCCCTTTATTCAAGTAAGGGATGTTTCAAAATATTTTGGCCAGTTCTGCGCGCTTGACGCTGTATCACTTGACATCGAGCTTGGTCAAAAGCTGGTAATTTGCGGGCCATCCGGTTCCGGCAAATCAACCTTGATCCGCTGTGTCAACCGGCTTGAGCGCCATGAAACAGGCGAGATTCGGATTGACGGTATTGTGGTTGATGACAGCCCCACCGGCCGCGCTGTTTTGCGCAATAACGTCGGGATGGTGTTTCAGCAATTTAACCTGTTTCCACATTTGACCATTTTGGAAAATCTGATGCTGGGGCCGGTTCGCGCCCGTAAGATGGCCGAGGCTGATGCCCGTGATCTGGCAATGCATTATCTTGAGCGTGTGCGGATACCCGAACAGTTCAATAAATATCCAGCGCAATTGTCGGGCGGCCAGCAGCAACGTGTAGCGATTGCGCGGGCGCTTTGCATGGCGCCAAAGATCATGCTTTTTGACGAACCAACATCGGCGCTTGATCCGGAAATGATTGCCGAGGTGCTGGATGTGATCGAAGAGCTTGCCGATAGTGGCATGACAATGATTTGCGTCACCCATGAAATGGGTTTTGCGCGGCAGGTTGCTGATATGATGCTTTTCATGGATCATGGAAAGATTGTTGAAATGGGCCCGCCAAAAACATTTTTCACCGCGCCTGAAAGTGATCGTTGCAAACTGTTTCTTAGCCAGATTTTGCGGCATTAGGGGCGATCAGATAATGCGATTCACAATGTCGAAATTCTGGGCCTTGGTGCCATCATCTTTGATCCGTCTTTTGGGGCTTGCCAGCCTTGTCAGTATTGGCGGTTGTTCGGGCAATTGGGGATGGTATGTTGTCAATCCAGCAACCGAAACCGGCCGCCAGAATCTGGCGTTCCTGATTGATGGTCTGTATTATACAATTGGTCTGTCAGTCACGGCGATCTGTATTTCAATTTGTCTTGGGCTTTTGGTGGCCCTGCCAGCCTTGTCAAGCCACCGCGCGCCAAAAGCGATTAACCGCATTTATGTCGAACTGGTACGCGCCATTCCCATTTTGGTGCTGATCTTGTGGGTTTATTATGGCCTGCCACAAGTCGCCAGCTTGTCAATTTCGGTATTCTGGGCGGGCGTTCTGGCATTGGCCATCTCTGATAGTGCCTTTCAAGCAGAAATTTTTCGCGCGGGAATCCAGTCGATTGATCGTGGCCAATATGAAGCGTCACATTCGATTTCGTTGAATTACCGTGATACCATGCGCTATGTGATCTTGCCGCAGGCAATCAAGCGCATTTTACCAGCCCTTGGAAACCAGCTTGTTTATATGCTGAAAATGTCATCGCTGGTGTCGGTAATTGGCATGCAGGAACTTACCCGCCGCGCGAATGAACTGGTCGTTACCGAATATCGGCCGTTGGAAATCTATACAGTTCTGGTGCTTGAGTATCTTGTGGTTATTCTGATTGTTTCGGCGGGTGTGCGCTGGCTTGAACGCCGCCTTGAAACAAGCTGAATCGCGATCATTGCTGCAGCGTGACTTCATGGTTGTTTTTGCCACAATTTTTGAGTTGAATAAGCGATGAGGTGGTAACGTGATGGATTTATCCAATAAACATGACGCGGCGGGTCTGTTGCAGCTAAACAAAGATGCCCAAGGTATCTTGCGTGTGACGCTAGATGATCCGGCGCGGCGCAATGCCCTGTCTGAAGCAATGCTTGACCGGCTTGGTGCAATTTTGGCTGATGCTGCAAACGATGCCGGTGTTCGAGTGATTGTTTTGGCGGCCAATGGCCCCGCTTTTTGCGCTGGCCATGATCTTAAAGAAATGAGTGCAGGCCGTGCCAATGCCGATCAGGGCGAGGCCTATTTTACCGATGTTTTGAAACGCTGTTCGGCGGTTATGCAGGCAATCTTGCAAAATCCCAAACCGGTGATTGCCGAAGTCGCGGCAACGGCAACGGCAGCAGGTTGTCAGCTTGTGGCAAGCTGTGATCTTGCCTATGCCGCACAATCAGCGCGGTTTAGCACGCCGGGTGTTCATATCGGTCTTTTCTGTTCAACACCGATGGTGGCGCTTTCCCGCAATGTCGGGGTGAAACATGCTATGGAAATGCTTTTGACTGGCGAGATGGTGCCAGCGGCGCGGGCTGCTGAAATCGGACTTGTCAATGCGGTGGTTGATGATGCTGAACTGACTGCTCATGTGACCGCTGTGGCGCATAAAATTGCCAGCAAGTCACCGGTGACATTGGCCATTGGCAAAAGCGCTTTTTACACACAACGTGAATTATCAATCGCGGATGCCTATGAATATGCATCGCGGGTTATGGTTGAAAATATGCTTCACCGCGATGCTGTTGAGGGCATTAATGCCTTTATCGAAAAGCGCGAGCCGAAATGGTAGATAATAACAATGTTTGATGCAAAGCTGTTTGACCGTGAGGGGACGGCAAAATGACAAATCCATATGATATCGGGCTCGACCAGAATCCAGCAAATTACCAGCCTTTGACGCCGCTGACATTCCTTGAGCGTGCAGCGATGGTTTTTCCTAATCAAACTGCTGTTATTCATGGGTCTTTGCGGCGTAATTATGCGGCGCTTTACGCGCGATGCCGGCAATTAGCAAGCGTGCTTGCGGCGGCAGGGCTTGGGCGCGCCGATACGGTCTCGGTCATGCTGTTAAACACACCGGCAATGATCGAAGCCCATTACGGCGTGCCGATGTCGGGCGCGGTTCTGCATTCGCTAAATACGCGGCTGGATGCGGCGACAATTGCGTTTCAACTTGATCATGCCGAAGCCAAAATTCTGATCGTTGATATCGCGCTTTTGCCATGTGTCCGTGAAGCATTGGCGCTGGCCAAAGGCAACCCGCAATTGATCATTTATGATGATGCCGAATTTGACGGGCAAAGATCGGGTTATGACGAGACCGAATATGAGACATTTATTGCTTCAGGCGATGCCGGTTTTGCGTGGAAAATGCCCAATGATGAATGGGATGCAATTACGATTAATTACACATCAGGGACAACGGGCGATCCAAAGGGCGTGGTCTATCATCATCGTGGTGCCTATTTGCTGGCGCAGGGAAATGCGCTGACCGCATCAATGAAAAAACAGGCGGTCTATCTTTGGACTTTGCCGATGTTTCATTGCAATGGCTGGTGTTTCCCTTGGACTATTTCGGCGATTTCGGGAACGCATGTCTGCCTTCGCGAGGTGCGCGCCGAAGATATCTGGAATGCGATTCTGGAGCATCGAGTTAGCCATATGTGCGGCGCGCCAATTGTTATGTCGCTTGTCGTGGCTGGCAAACCGGCAAGTGCCAAACTGGATTATAAGGTTGAATTTTTTACCGCTGCCGCCCCGCCGCCCGAAGCCGTGCTTGCCGCCATGAAAGATGCCGGTTTTAACGTCACCCACCTCTATGGCTTGACCGAGACGTATGGGCCATCAGTGGTCAATGATTGGGATCCGGAATGGGATTTGTTGGATAATGTCAAACAGGCCGCATTGAAGGCACGTCAAGGGGTTCGCTATCTGGCGCTCGAAGGGCTTGATGTTGTTGATCCTGATAGCATGATGCCGGTACCGCGTGATGGCGCGACGATCGGCGAGGTTGTGATGCGTGGCAATGTTGTGATGAAAGGCTATTTCAAAAATGCGCCATCGACCGAACGCGCTTTTGCTGGTGGCTGGTTCCATTCGGGTGATTTGGGGGTTGTTCATCCCGATGGCTATGTTCAGTTAAAAGACAGGTCAAAAGATATCATCATATCTGGCGGCGAGAATATCTCGTCAATTGAGATTGAAGATGTTTTGCATAAACACCCCGCAGTGGCCAATGTTGCCGTGGTTGCAATGCCGCATGAAAAATGGGGCGAGACGCCTTGCGCCTTTATCGAAATCATTGATGGCAAAAATGCCAGCCAAGACGAGTTGCTCGATTGGTGCCGCCAGAATCTTGCTGGCTTTAAAGTGCCAAGTGAATTTCGTTTTGAATCAATTCCCAAAACATCAACCGGAAAGATTCAAAAATATGCGCTTCGCCAACGCATTGCCGTTGGCGTCGACCCCGATTAAGATACGAGCACGATTGCATTTGTGAAACAGCCCAGTCAAGCAATCACTCATATGCTATGGAGACGTAAAGATGCGCCTTGTCCGCTATGGAGACATTGGTCAGGAAAAGCCTGGCCTAATTGATGCGGCTGGCATATTGCGTGATTTATCGGATCACATTGCCGATATCGACGCCAATTCGATTGATGATGCCAGCCTTGACCGGCTTCGGGCGCTTGATCCGGCAAGCCTTGCCAGCGTGGCAGGGTCGCCGCGCCTTGGCGCTTGCATTGCCAATGTTGGTAAATTCATTTGTATCGGTCTGAATTTCCATGATCATGCCCGCGAGACTGGCATGCCAATTCCGGCGCATCCGATTGTGTTTATGAAGGCGACTTCGTCAATCAATGGTCCGGATGATGATATCATCATGCCACGCGGTTCAACACAAAGTGATTGGGAAATTGAACTGGCGGTTGTGATTGGCACACGCGCCAAATATGTAACAGCCGAAACCGCGCTTAATCATGTCGCTGGCTACTGCATCGTGAATGACGTGTCTGAGCGCCACATGCAGATGAATCTGACTGGCCAATGGACCAAAGGCAAATCATGCGACCATTACGGGCCTGTCGGGCCATGGCTGGTGACGCGTGATGCGGTTTCCGATCCGCAGAAATTAGCCATGCGATTGGCGGTGAATGGCAAGATGATGCAGGATGGTAGCTCGGCCGATATGATTTTTCCAATTGCCA
>CAJYBL010000087.1 GCA_913064995.1 uncultured Alphaproteobacteria bacterium | reverse complement strand
CTTGCTGCGGTAACCGTCGTAAGCGCTGGGGTCTTCTGGCGTTTGATGATTGGCTCACTAGTGATGCTGGTTGCAGGCTACATGGGAGAAGCAGGATTGGCTCCAGCATGGCCAGCATTTATTGTCGGCATGCTAGGTTGGGGTTACATCCTTTATGAGATCTTCGCCGGTGAAGCAGGTCGGGTTTCCTCAGAGTCAGCCCCAGCGGGAGTTCAGTCTGCGTTCGGCACAATGCGTTTGATCGTAACTGTAGGGTGGGCAATCTATCCGCTTGGTTACTTCTTGGGCTACCTGAATGGATCTGTCGACGCTGTGACCTTGAACGTCATCTATAACGTTGCAGACGTTGTGAACAAGATTGCCTTCGTTGGCATAATCTGGGCTGCGGCGAACGCTGCTACTTCAGAGAAAAAATAAAGAACAGAGAGGGGAGCTAGTAACCTAGTTCCCCTCTTACTTTCCCACTATCATATTTTTAGGTAGAGGCACCAAATGAATGAATTGTCGACATCGCTAGACCGTTCTTTAGAAAAAACGATGCTGTCGCGATCCATTTGTTTTCCAACCAAAGATAAAGTTCACAACCTAATTATTAGCCGACTGCCAACTCAAGACAAGCCATTGGGTAAGGCGGCAGAGCATCATTTTAGCAAACCAGGAAAGATGCTGCGTGCTAAAATGGCAGTGCATGGTGCTGAAGCTCTAAATCTTAACCAGTTGGCCGCATCACGTTGGGCTGCTGCTGTTGAAGTTCTGCACAACGCATCATTGATTCATGATGATATTTGCGATGGCGACAAGCTACGCCGTGGTCATCAAGCTGTCTGGGCGAAATTTGGCCGCAATGCTGCGCTAACGCTTGGAGATTGGCTGATTGCCTTGTCATTTGAATTTGCCGCCGAAGCAGCAGAAATTGCCAGAGCGCCCCAGCTAATGCGGATTTTAGCCCAACATATGTCACGCACAACCGCGGGCGAGGCAATGGAATTCGAATTGGACAGCGGTCTGGGTTGGGAGTCTTACTTAACCATTGCCGCCGATAAGACAGCACCACTTTTAACCGCACCGTTACAAGGTATCGCGGTGATTGCTGGCGATCAAAACGCTGAAGAGACAATCTTTAATTATTTTCGTGATTTAGGTGAGGCCTATCAAATTGGTAATGACATCGCTAATTTCTATGGTAGCGATGGAGCTAAATTAATTGCAGGTGATCTCGCTCGCCGTGCACCAAACGCCGTAACTCTGTCTTTTATTGATAAGCTGGCGGCGGATGATCGTTTGATCTTTGTGCAATGGTATAAAAGCGGTGATACAAAATATTTGGCCAAGTGGCGCGATAGTATTTTGCACTCCGACGCAATTGGGGCCGCTTCCGACCGCATGTTCGCAACACTGGGTCGCGCTGAGCAAAAAGCGACCCACTTATCAGCTGAATTTTCAGATGTTATAACTCCTGTCCAAGGGCTCATCGTTCAAGCCTGCACTATGGCTAGCTCTAATAATGCTTCCTAGACAACCTATTGGGACGCTTGCCGGCTACCTTTTTCAACGATGGACTTTCTTGTCTTGCTAGAAGCAAAAGGCAAAGTCATTGTTATCGGAGCTGGCTTTGGTGGGATCGCCGCGGCTTTGCGCATGCGCGCCCGTGGATATGATGTGACACTATTGGACCGGCTATCAGCAATTGGGGGCCGGGCGCAGGTATTTGAACGCAGTGGATTTCGCCACGATGCAGGGCCAACAGTCATCACCGCGCCATTTCTGTTTGACGAGCTGTTTGCGCTATTTGGTGAAAAGCGCGAAGATCATGTTGAATTTCGGGCGCTTGACCCCTGGTACCGGTTTTATTTTCACACTGGCGATCAATTTGACTACCGCCCATCAATTAAAGATACCAATGATGAAATCAGGCGATTTTCACCGGGCGATGTTGCTGGCTATGCCAAATTGCTTGGGGCATCAAAGGCGATTTTTGAGGTTGGGTTTGAAAAGCTTGCCGACAAGCCTTTTTCCAAATTCACCTCGATGCTGGCGCAGATCCCAAGCCTGTTAAAATTACAAAGCTATTTTTCAGTCGCCGGCATTGTGAATAAATATATCAAACACCCATTATTACGGCAGGCCTTTTCGATCCACCCTTTGCTGGTTGGGGGCAATCCATTTAGCACGACATCAATTTATGCTCTGATCCATTATCTTGAAAGGCGCTGGGGGGTGTTTTTTGCCATGGGCGGCACGGGTCGGCTTGTTGCCGAGTTGGATGCCCTATTGCGCCGCGTTGGGGTAAACATTGTTCTCAATACCGATATTGCCAGCATTGATCTAAAAAACGGCAAGGCGATTGGCGCCACAACCACCGACGGCACGCATTTTACCGCGGACACGGTTATTTGCAATGGCGACCCGCCAACCGTTTATAGCCAGATGTTGCCAGCGAAAAACGCTGGCCGGAAACGCCTGATGCCGGAATCAATGACCCAATATTCAATGGGCTTGTTTGTTTTGTTTTTCGGCACACGCAAAACCTATGACGATATTGCGCATCACACAATCTGGATGGGGCCGCGTTACAAAGAACTGCTGGCAGATATTTTTGACCGTAAAATCCTTGCCGATGATTTCTCACTTTATCTTCACCGTCCAACCGCGACCGATAAAAGCTTTGCCCCTGAAGGCTGCGACAGTTTTTATGTCTTATGCCCGGTTCCAAATTTACGCGCCGATATTGACTGGAACGTGACCGGGCCTGAATTGCAAAAACGTATCATCAGTGCATTGTCCAAAACCAATTTGCCTGATCTGGAAAATGTGATTTCGGATCCGTTCTATATGACACCCGAAGATTTCAAAAATGACTACCGGTCGATGCATGGGGCCGGTTTCTCCATTGCGCCAATTTTCACGCAATCAGCATGGTTTCGGTTTCACAATCGTGACCCGCATATTCCCAATCTTTATTTTGCCGCCGCTGGTGCCCATCCGGGCGCTGGTATTCCGGGCGTTTTATGTTCGGCAAAGGTGGTAGAACGCTTGGTTGCAGAAGATGAAGACAAACAGGCCATCGCCACAGCCCCTATTGTTGCGCTATGATTGTGATCTAATCATTTCGGAAGTTTGGTAGATCATGGTGGCCACAGCCCATAGCGAGACAATGACAGCCGATAAAGCGCTTGCGGCCTACGGGAAAAGCTTTCACTGGGCGCGGCGCTTTCTAGGCCAGAATATGGGCATAAAGGCAGCGCGGCTGTATCAATTCTGCCGCGTTCTTGATGATATGGCTGATGGTGATATTGAACATGGCCCAAAACGGCTTGTCCGCATCCAAAAGGATCTTTTGATCGCCAGCACTGCCTGCGACCCATTTTTAATCCTTTTCCAGCCATTTTTGACCAAACAGAAATTTCCGACAACGGTTATTGTGGCACTGATTGATGGGTTGTTGAGTGACCAGAAACCAGTTCGTGTCAAATCCGAAGCCGAATTGCTATCTTATGCTTATCATGTTGCCGGCACAGTCGGAATTTTGATGTGTAATGTCCTTGATTGCGACAATGAGCAATCGCTGGGTCATGCCATCGATCTTGGCATTGCCATGCAGCTTACCAATATCGCCCGCGATGTTTTGGAAGATGCTGGCATGGGGCGGCGCTATCTTCCGGCAAGCTGGGTTGGCAATCTTGCCCCTGAACAGATTATAACACTGGCAAAAACGCCCGATGGCGATGCTGCATTGACGGTCACAAATGCCGTTTCGCGCCTTTTGACCTTGGCCGAAGATTATTACAAAAGTGGTATTACCGGATTATCCTATTTGCCATTGCGTGCGCATATATCGATTGCCGTTGCCGCGCTTGTCTATCGGCAAATTGGCGTCCAGCTTGCGCAGCAAAACTATCCTTGGCATGGCGGCCGCCAAAGCACCAGCATAAGCACCAAAGTAAGATGCAGCTTGCGCGCCTTTGGTACATTGCGTCTGCGGTTTCAAAAAACCCCACCGCATGACTCAAACTTGCATGACGCGATAAGAGGTTTGCCGTATGTCAGATAAGGCATCAAATGATATGGCAAATCGAATGGCCGTTAATTGTCTTGGGGCAGGCTGCGCCAGCTTATCACTTGCCGCCAGAGCGTCTGAATTTGTCAATCATCATTTTACCATTATCGACCCTGAAACACATAAGGCTGATGACCATATCTGGGGCTTTTGGACAATGCCGTGGTTCAATAGCGCTAGTGATGGCGCGCGCAAACAATGGTTTAAATGGCGCATCATCAGCCCCGACCGCATGATCGAAAGATTGTCACAAGATTATCCCTATTCGGCAATACACCGCTATGAATGGCTGGAGAAATGCCGCAAAAAGGCGCTTGCGGCAGGAGTGAGTTTTCGGCCAAAACCAGCCCCAAAACAGGCTCTGCAAATATTAGACAGCCGCCCGCCATCAATGAAAGATGGGGTGATGCTTCAGCATTTTTCCGGCTATGAAATCACCGCTGATCATGATGTTTTTGACAGCACAACAGCAATTTTGATGGATTTTCGCTGCGACCAGAGCCGCGGCATGCATTTTATTTATTGCCTTCCCTTTAGCGCGCGTAACGCGCTTGTCGAATCAACGTTATTTTCGCCTGAACTAGCCCCCAAACCTTTTTATGACTCTGCCATTAGACGTTATTTAAAAGAGATCATTGGCATTGATGACTATCGCATAACGCGCCGCGAAAAAGGCGTTATTCCAATGGCAATCCTGCCGCAGCGCGACCCACATTTGACTGGTATTGGCGGAAATGGAGGCGCCATCCGGCCTTCAAGCGGGTATGCTTTTAGCTTTATCCAAAAACAAATTGATCAGATCATTACCAGCGCAAAACCGGGCCAGCCTTTAACTGTCAAGACACCACATAGCCGGTTTGAATTGTTCATGGACGGCGTCTTTCTGCGCGTTATTCGTCATCATCCAGCGCTGGCACCGCAAATTTTTACCGCGATGGCAGACCGGCTCACAGGTGATGAGTTTGCTCTTTTCCTCAGTGGCGAGGCAGGGCCGCAGCTATGGACAAAAATTGTTCTTGCCATGCCAAAATGGCCATTTCTTTACGCGCTCTTTCAAAGTGACAAGGCAGGAAATCATGATTGAAGGGCTGGTCCTACTCGATATGGCAAGCGTGATTGCCTTGCTATTTGTGATTTTAATTGGGCTTCCGCATGGTGCCTTTGACGGCGCGATTGCCAATCATCTTGGTGCCGGTCGGTCACTTGCCGCAGCAACAAAATTCATCACAAGCTATTGCGCCGCAGCCGGTCTTGTCATTGCGGTCTGGATAATGTTTCCTGCGGTCACTTTGACGCTTTTCCTGATGATTTCGATGATCCATTTTGGCAGGGGCGATGCGTCGGCAAAATCGGGGCCGATTTTTATGATGCAGGTTTTGCTTCATGGCGGTTTGCCGATTTTCGGCATTATCTATTTCCAGCAATCAAGCGTCATCCCCCTATTCGATGCCCTAACAAATGGCTCGTCAAATCTCGCAATTTTGACAAGCAATATCATGGTTCCAGTGATGGGGTTGACGTTTGTTTTTTATGGGCTGATGGCATTTCGCGATTCATCCCTTCACGCCCGTTTTGTCGAATTCATTTTGCTTGCCGTGGTTTTTGTGATCTTGCCGCCGCTGGTCAGCTTTGCATTGTATTTTTGTATCATCCATACTGGCAGGCATATGCGCCGCATCTGGCATGTGCTCGCCTCACCATCATCGCCAAGAGGGCTTTACAGGCAAGCGGCAGGCTTTACCTTGGCAAGCTGGCTTTTTGGCGGTTCAGTATTTCTATGGCTTGAGACTGGCGATCTTGATGCGGCTATGCTGCAAGTTGTTTTCATCGGTCTTGCCGCGCTGACTGTACCGCATATGATTCTTGTTGATGGGTTTTTTGCAAAAAGACAAAGGCAGCAAACAGAATGACATCGGATAGAGAGAAAATTTTAACAGACCAGAAAACAGCCGCCGCTTCGCGGAAAGACGCGCATATTGATCTGGCGCTTGATCCGGCCACAAAATCAGCCGGCGATAATGGATTTGACCGGCTGCGTTTTGAACATTGCGCTTTGCCTGAATTGGCGCTTTCAGCGATTGATCTTGCGGTTGAATTTTTGGGCAAACCGCTTGCCGCGCCAATGATGATTGGCGCAATGACCGGTGGCACGACGCGTGCCGAAGCGATTAATCGCGCCCTTGCCGCGGTGGCACAAGACCATAAAATCGCCTTTGCCGTTGGCTCGCAACGCGCCGCGCTTGAACTTGGCAAAACCGCATCTGATCTGCGCATCATCGCCCCAGATATTCCGATCATTGGCAACTTGGGCGGCATTCAATTGGCACAATCCGGCGGGATTGATTTGGCAAAAGCAGCCATTGACGATTTGCAGGCCGATGCCATTGCAATCCATCTAAACCCGCTTCAAG
>CAJYBL010000086.1 GCA_913064995.1 uncultured Alphaproteobacteria bacterium | reverse complement strand
CGTATGGTATGCTGCCAAAGACCGCATGGATGCAGGCGTTGGGCAGGATCGTGATTGCGATCATTTTCTGTCCGAACTGGGCTGGCGTGAATTTTCGCACTCGCTTCTCTATCATTTCCCCGAATTGCCGCGCAAAAATCTACAGCCACGCTTTGATGGTTTTAACTGGCGTGATGATCCGGCCTTGCTGAAAAGCTGGCAAAAAGGATTGACCGGCTATCCGGTTGTTGATGCTGGCATGCGCGAATTATGGCAAACCGGCTATATGCATAATCGGGTGCGGATGATTGTTGGGTCATTTCTGGTGAAAAATCTGCGACTGCATTGGCATCATGGCGAGGCGTGGTTCTGGGATTGTCTGGTTGATGCTGATCTTGCTAATAACAGCGCAGGATGGCAGTGGATTGCCGGTTGTGGCGCTGATGCAGCGCCTTATTTTCGCATTTTCAATCCAATCACCCAAGGAGTAAAATTTGATCCTGACGGGCATTATATCCGGCGTTATCTTCCCGAACTTGCCAATCTTCCCGATTCGTATCTTTGCAGCCCTTGGGAAGCGCCTGCCGAAATTCTTGCTGGTGCTGGTGTTCGGCTTGGCGAGACCTATCCAAAGCCGATTGTTGATGTCAAAGCATCACGTGAGGCAGCCTTGGCCGCCTTTTCGGCATTGCGCGAAACAACATGAAAACGCTTCGGCTTGTTCTTGGTGATCAGTTAAGCCGTGATTTGCCAAGTCTGGCAGATCTGGATCCGGCCAAGGATTTAGTGTTGATGGCCGAGGTGATGTCCGAGGTCACCTATGTCAAACATCATAAGCGGAAAATAGCCTATCTGTTTTCGGCGATGCGCCATTTTGCCAACTCGCTTGGCGATGACGGTATCGCGGTTCGCTATCGCCGGCTTGATGATCCGGATAATGCTGGCTCGCTTGCTGGTGAGGTTGCCGCTGCGATTGCCGCCTTTGGCCCAGATCGGATTGTGATCACCGCACCAGGGGAATATAGACTTGCCGATGAAATGGCAGGTTGGCAGGCGCGGTTTGGCCTTGCTGTCGATATTCGTGCCGATACAAGATTCCTCTGCAGCCTTGATGATTTTGCTGAATGGGCTGAGGGACGAAAATCGCTTCGCATGGAATTTTTCTATCGCGATTTGCGACGGCGTTATCAGGTGCTGATGGAAGGTGATGAGCCAATTGGCGGCAAATGGAATTATGATGCCGATAATCGCCAACCGCCAAAAGCCGGATTGGCTGTGCCGCCGCCAAGCAGTTTTGCGCCAGATGCGATCACAACCGAAGTTTTGGCCCTTGTCGAGATGCGTTGCGCCGATCATTTTGGGCAATTAGCTCGATTTGATTTTGCTGTTACCCGCGATCAGGCTTTGCATGTTCTTGATCAATTTATCGGTGAACGCCTGTCCCTTTTTGGCACTTATCAAGATGCGATGATTGAGGGCGAGCCATGGATGTATCACAGCCATATCGGTCTTTATCTAAATGCTGGATTATTATCGCCGATCGAAGTGATCAGGGTGGCCGAAGCAGCTTATCATAGCGGCGACGCGCCGCTAAATGCGGTTGAGGGCTTTATCCGCCAGATTCTGGGCTGGCGTGAATTTGTCCGCGGGCTTTATTGGTTGAAAATGCCAGCCTATGCCGAGGCGAATTTTCTGCAAGCAACGCGCCCGCTTCCCGATTTTTTCTGGACTGGCAATACCGATATGAATTGCCTTGCCCAATCAATACAGCAAACCGATGCCCTGTCTTATGCGCATCATATCCAGCGTTTGATGGTTCTTGGTAATTTTGCGCTTCTTGCTGGTTTATCGCCGCAGGAGGTGAATGAATGGTTTTTGGTTGTCTATGTTGATGCCTATGAATGGGTGGTGATGCCGAATGTATCGGGAATGGCGCTTTTTGCTGATGGTGGCTATCTTGCCAGCAAGCCCTATGTGGCTGGTGGCGCCTATATCAACCGGATGTCAAATTATTGTAAAAACTGCCGCTATAAGGTGTCGGAAAAATCAGGCGAAGATGCATGCCCATTTAATTATCTCTATTGGGATTTTCTGGATCGGCATCGTGAAAAGCTTGGTAATAACCCTCGGCTTGGTATGATCTATCGCACATTTGACAAAATGGCGCCGGAAAAACAGGCTGGCGTCAGCGCTGATGCTAGCCGGTTTTTGGCGGGTTTTGACAAGGCGGGATAGGGATGATGGCGCCTATTGCGGGTACCCCAAATCGAATTTATCAGCAGGATTTGTATTAGTTTGCTAAGCTAGCATTGAAACAAAATGAAGAGCTAAGGGGAGGGTGATATGTTACGAAAAAAACGAAGCATGGCTAGGTTAATATTTGGTGGATTAATGCGTCTGTTTCTTACAGCCGTATTATTGGTTGGCTCCTTTGCCGCTTTATCGGCCTGTGCGCGAAAAGATGTAACGCACCTATCGGAACGCCGTCCATCGCTTGTGCTTGAAGAGTTTTTTGCCGGCGACACAATTGCCTTAGGTATTTTTGAAGACCGGTTTGGCAATTTGCGGCGTCAATTTCGGGTGAATTTGCAAGGCACAATCACTGGCAATCAGCTACGGCTTGATGAAACCTTTTTATATGAAGATGGCAAAAAAGCCTCGCGTGTCTGGTTAATTGATAACCTTGGTCGATCCGAAGATGGCAGTTTTCTCTATCAGGGACGGGCGGACGATGTTGAAGGTCAGGCCGAAGGCCGCATTTCTGGCAATGGCCTGAATTGGCAATATGACGTGACCCTTGACATTGTTGGTAGCAAAATGAATGTGCATTTTGATGATTGGATTTATCGGCAAAGCGAAGATATTGCGATAAACCGCGCCTATGTCAGCAAATTTGGAATTGAAATCGGATCAGTTACGATTGTATTTTTGCGGGGCCAAGCGGCGGCGGCGGTTGGCCCGCTGGATGTCGAACAATGGATAAGGCGTTAGGCGAGTTGAGGGGCTGATGGCATCCTATCCGCCGATGAAGCTGGCGTCGTTTTTTCTGGAAATTTTGCCACTTGCCGGATTTTTTCTGGGCTATGAATTTTTTGGACTCTTTGCAGCGGCAGTTATTTCGGTGGGGCTTGGCGCGCTGGTCATGGGCGCAAATTGGTTGCAGACCAGACGGCTTGCAAGATTCGCGTTATTTTCACTATTGATGTCAGGCGGAATGACGCTTGCCGCGCTCTATTTTAACGCCGCTATTTTTATCAAAATCCAGCCAACGATTTTCAATGGTCTTTTTGCCATTGTCCTTCTTGGTGGGCTTTTTTTCAGGCGGGCGGTGATGCGTGAATTTTTCGGCACGCAATTTCACCTGACGGCACCAACGTGGTTTTTGCTGAGCCGAAGATGGGGGCTTTTCTTTTTATGTTTTGCCATTGCCAATGAATTGGTTTGGCGTAATGCCAGTGATGCCGATTGGGTGGCTTTTAAAACCTTTATCGCCGCGCCTGCCAGCGTTTTATTTATGATGGCGCAATTGCCGCTGACGCTTCGCGGCCGGATTGCCGATACCGCGCTAGATCGTGATCAATAGGGAATTGGCGTGCCATCATAGGCAAAGAATCCGCCGCTATCTCCTGGCGAAAAATGATCAAGAACGCCCCATAGATTGGCTGCGCTTTGTGCCGGGCTTTGTAATTGACCCTTGGCAAGATGCCCGCGAAAGGGCTGGGATAAATTTGTATCAACAGTGCCCGGATGAAGCGTTGCGATCACGGCATCGGGGTTATAGCGGGCAAGCTCGATTGCAAGGGTGCGCATATATTGGTTCAATGCGGCCTTGCTGGCACGATAGCTGTACCAGCCGCCAAGCCGGTTATCCGAAATAGAACCTACCCGCGCCGATATGCTGGCGGCGACAAGCGGATGGGCGCGGCGCAATTCAGGCCATAATGATTTGAAAAAAAGGATCGGCCCCATTGCATTGATCTGGTGCAGCTTCAGCATCGCATCAGGCATTAATGCACCAAGCCGCTTTTCGGGTTGCAGATCACCATCATGAAGCAACCCAGCGGTGGTGATAATCCGGTCAAGATGGGGCGCGTCGGCAAGGATGGAATCGCCTGTATTGGCAATGCTGTCAGGATCTAGAAAATCCATCGCAAACCAGTGAATATTGGGTGTTGGCGGCAATTGCGCATAGCCCGCGCTTTGTTCAGGATTGCGGGCGGTGAGATAAAGATGGCTTGCACCGGCAGTGAGGGCATGATGAGCGAGAGCGAGACCGATGCCGCGGCCTGCGCCTTGAATCGTAATATGCATTTATTTGTCCCTCTGTTCCTCGCCATCGACATATGCTTCACCATGCCGCATTTGCAACATTAGAGATAAGTTGTCATTCTGACATAAGCAACCATTCGTGATGAGATTGGATTAAAGATGTGTTTTCGCCGTTTTTATCTGGCAGGGCTGTCAATCCTGTTGGCCTGCCTGTTGTCCGTTGCCGCGCTTGCTGATAACTTGGTGCGGCCAGACCCGTCAATTGCGCCTGCCGAGGTGGTGGCGATCCAGCTTATGAGCCTCAAAAATAATGATCTTGTTGAAGCTGATTTTGGCATTCGCCAGACATGGAATTTTGCGCATCCGCAAAACCGCAAGGTGACCGGTCCATTTTCGCGCTTTGCTATGATGCTGAAAGGGCCGGGCTTTGATGTTTTGCTGAACCATAAATCTCATAGTATAAAAACCGGATCAAATACGGCGTCAGGCAAAACAAGTGATGGCGCGATGTGGCAGCAATTTGATGTTCTGATGGAAACGCGCCGTGGTGAAATTCTGTATTTTTCATGGGTTGTGCAAAAAGTCATCTCAGGCCAGTTCAAGGATTGCTGGATGACGGTTGCGGTTTCATCGCCGCGTCCGGCAGGTCAGTCTGGCTAGTGGCTTTTGACCTTGCGTTCGCGTTGCAGAGCAAACAGGCCTGAACTGACAATGATGCCACCGCCAATAAACAACATGGGATCTAGTGAATCGGCAAAAACCAGAATGCCAATGCTTGAGGCAAAGACCAGTTGCAAATAGGCAAAGGGCTGGATCGTTGATGCCTTGGTTGCGTCAAACGCTTTGATGAGCAGATAATGCCCGCCGGTGCCGGTTAGGCATAATAATCCCATCCAGCCCCAATCACTGCCAACCGGTGGCAACCAGAAAAACGGGCCGATACACAACATGGCAGCGCCGCCAGCCATTGCGGTCCAGAAAAAGCTGGTTTCGGCCGCATCGCGGCGTGCGGCATAGCGAGTTAAAATCCCGTAGATTGCCATCATGAATGCCGCCAGAACTGGCAAGATACTGGCGCTACTAAACATTTCTGTTCCCGGCCTTAGAATCAAGAGCACGCCGCAAAAGCCGACGCAAACCGCCAGCCAGCGCCGCCACCCAACCGCTTCGCCAAGAATGGGGACTGAAAGCGCCATGACCATCAGCGGATAACTGGCAAAAACCGTATGAAAATTCACCAGCCCAACAGTGCTAAAGCTCAAGATCGCAACGCATATCTGCGCCACAAGTAACAAACCGCGTCCAACCTGTAATGGCAATTGGCCGCTGCTGGCCACCTGGCGTATACCGCCTTTTTGGCGGCTACTATAGGCCATCACAAAACACATGAAAAACATATAGCGGATCGTCACAACGGTGATGACGTTATAATTTTCGGCAAGATATCGGGAAATACCATCCTGAACCGCAAAGACGATCGTTGTCGCAATCATCAGCGCAATGCCTAGGCGCGGGTTGTCTTGCATTGGATTGGTTAGCCTTTATTTTCAAAGATGGCCGTCAAATATGATCATCACATATTCTTGGTGTTTTATGCAGAAATAGTCATCGCGTAAATCATTCGGAAATCGGCAAAACTGGTAAAGTGAGCATGTTTGGTTTTAGCTTATAGATATCGGCCGTGTTTGACTTGAAAAAAGCAACCAGCACCAGCGTGGTTATCTGGACAGGCTATAGCCGCCAGTCGATTGGGGTGATTGCATGGCTGGCAAGGTAGTCATTAGTTTTTGAAAATGGTTTGCTGTCCCAAAATCCATTATGTGCCGATAAGGGTGATGGATGCGCTGATTCAATGACCAAATGGCGTTGCCGGTCAATCTGTTGGCCTTTTTGCTGCGCCTTGCGTCCCCAAAGCACAAAAACCAGATGATCGCGATCGGCATTCAAGGCGGCGATGACGGCATCGGTAAATGCCTCCCACCCTTTACCAGCATGCGCTGCGGCCTTGCCATCTTCAACCGTCAAACAGCTATTCAGTAAAAGCACGCCTTGCTTTGCCCAAGACGCAAGATTGCCATGACCCGGATGGGGCAGGCCAAGATCATTTGCCATTTCTTTATAGATGTTCTGCAAAGATGGAGGCGGGGCAATGCCGTGGCGTACGGAAAAGCTAAGGCCATGCGCCTGTCCTGCCCCGTGATAGGGGTCCTGGCCAAGGATAACGACCTTCACCTCATTGAATGGCGTCATGTCAAAGGCGGCAAGGGTTTCGTTGC
>CAJYBL010000085.1 GCA_913064995.1 uncultured Alphaproteobacteria bacterium | reverse complement strand
GCGACCTCGAAAAACTGGTTTGGCGGCGGCGGTGATTTGACTCCGCTTCTGCCAGATGCGTTGGTGGGCGTTGAATTTCATGCTGCGTTAAAAGCCGCCTGTGACGGCCATGATCCTGATTATTATCCAAAATATAAAAAATGGTGTGATGAATATTTCTATTTACCCCATCGTGACGAGCCGCGCGGCGCTGGCGGGATTTTCTACGATAATTTGAATAGCGGCGATTGGGCCAAGGATTTTGCCTTTACCCGCGATGTTGGAACCGCATTTAAAAATGGCTATGCCGAGATTGTCAAAAGCCGCATGGAATTACCCTGGACTGATGAAGATCGTCATGCCCAGCTTGTGCGCCGGGGCCGTTATGTTGAATTTAATTTGCTTTATGACCGTGGCACGTTATTCGGTTTGAAAACTGGCGGAAATATCGAAGCGATTTTGATGAGTTTACCGCCTGAAGTGCGCTGGCCGTGATGGTTTTGGTGTTTGGAATCATTAGACTGGCTAGTTTTAAGCAAATTTTTGCGCGAATCATGCAAAATTAGGGTAGGAAAACAGGGCGTGACCATGCTAGGAAATCACCAATAAATTTTGCCAGCCGGCATGTTTGATCTACCCAGATCGAAACGACCCTTTTTCATGTCGAATAACATGTTTGGAAAACAGTGTTAAAGAGGACAAGATGGCTAAATCGGATACAAACAAAAATCCCGCTAAAGGTGATGTTCAAGAACCGGGACGTCGCGATTTTATCGTTGTGGCAACCTATGCGATGGCAGGCCTTGGCGCTGCTGCGGTTGCTTGGCCACTGATTGATCAGTTGAACCCAGCTGCCGATACTTTAGCACTTGCCAATATCGAAGTTGATATCTCGAAAATTGCTGTTGGCCAGTCGATCACTGTGAAATGGCGCGGCAAGCCGGTGTTTATCCGGCATCGTACCGCTGATGAAATTGCCCGTGCAAATGCCACGAACCTAGATGATCTGCGCGACCCGCAAGTTGATACAGCGCGCGCTGAAAAGCCTGAATATCTGGTTCTGGTTGGTGTTTGTACACATCTTGGTTGTGTCCCGCTCGGTCAGAAAACTGGCGAAGTGCGTGGTGACTATGATGGTTGGTTCTGCCCTTGTCATGGATCACATTACGATACATCAGGCCGGATCCGGAAAGGCCCTGCGCCGACAAATCTAGAAGTTCCGCCTTATAATTTCCTATCCGACTCGGTCGTCCGTATCGGCTAAATAATTTATCTAATCACTCAAAATCGAAGGTGCAAAAACGATGTCTGCCAACCAGTTTAAAAGCCCGGTAGTACGATGGATTGATCATCGGCTACCTGTTTTTTCAATGTTGCATCATACAGCGCATGATTATCCAACGCCCAAAAACCTCAATTACATGTGGAATTTTGGCAGCCTTGCAGGCCTATCGCTGGCCATCATGATTGTGACAGGTATCGTGCTTGCCATGAGCTACACGGCTCATGTTGATTACGCATTCGACTCAGTCGAACGGATCATGCGCGATGTGAACCATGGATGGATGATCCGCTATATTCATATGAATACGGCGAGCTTTTTCTTCATTGTCGTTTATCTCCACATGTTCAGGGGGCTTTATTATGGTTCCTACAAAGCGCCGCGTGAATTGTTGTGGATGCTTGGTGTGGTTATTTTCTTGCTGATGATGGCAACTGCGTTCATGGGCTATGTTCTGCCTTGGGGTCAGATGAGCTTTTGGGGTGCGACCGTTATTACCAACCTGTTTTCTGCTATTCCTTATGTCGGCGAGAGCATCGTTACCCTGTTGTGGGGCGGCTTCTCGGTTGATAATGCAACATTGAACCGGTTCTTCTCCTTGCATTATTTGATGCCATTTATCATTGCCGGTGTTGTGGTTCTTCATATTGTTGCCTTGCACAGATTTGGTTCAAACAACCCAATCGGCATTGACACAAAAGGCCCGCAAGACACGATTTCATTCCACCCTTATTACACAATCAAAGATGTGTTTGGCATTGCGGTCTTCTTGCTTTTGCTGGCCACGGCTGTGTTTTTCTTCCCGAATGCAATGGGTCATCCAGACAATTATATTCCGGCAAATGCAATGCAGACTCCGGCGCATATCGTTCCTGAATGGTATTTCTTGCCGTTCTATGCGATCTTGCGGGCGGTGCCGGACAAGCTTGGCGGTGTGTTGTTGATGTTTGGTGCGATTGCAGTTCTGTTTATCCTGCCTTGGCTTGACAGATCACCTGTTCGCTCGGCACGGTTCCGGCCTTTGTTCCGTATTTTCTTCTGGCTGTTCTTTGTCAATGCCATCGCCCTTGGCTATCTTGGCGGCAAGCCTGCTGAAGGGATCTACGTCATTTTGTCGCGCGTTGCGACAGCTTGGTACTTCTTGCATTTCCTAGCCATCCTGCCGCTGTTGAGCATGTTTGAAACAACCAAACCTCTGCCGAAATCGATTTCGGAACCGGTGCTTGGATCATCGGGGAGGGCAGCCTAATGTTGAAACGTCTTTTTTTAGCACTGTTTGTCGTGACTTTGGCAGGCCCAGCGATGGCCGCTGGTGGCAATGTTGAATTGCAAAAGCGCGACTGGAGCTTTTCTGGCCCGTTCGGTACCTTTGACAAAGCCGCCATGCAGCGTGGATTTCAGGCCTATCGTGAAGTCTGTGCTGGCTGTCATGGCATGAAGCTGATTGCATTCCGCAATTTCGCTGATCTTGGTTATAACAATGATGAGATCAAGGCAATTGCCGCCGAATATGAAGTGCAAGACGGTCCGAATGACGATGGCGAAATGTTCATGCGTCCGGGCATTGCTGCCGACCGTATTCCATCACCTTATGCCAATGACAATGCCGCCCGTGCGAGCAACAACGGTGCCTTGCCGCCCGATCTGTCATTGATCGCCAAGGCGCGTGGTAACGGCCCAGATTATCTGTTCAGCCTTCTTGCCGGTTACAAAGACGCACCTAAAGGCACTACAGTGCCAGATGGCATGTATTACAACGCAGCTTATCCTGGTCATCTGATTGCGATGCCACAGCCTCTTTATGGCGAAGATGTTACATATAGTGGTGATGCCGATGATTCGATTGAGGGTATTTCCAGTGATCTGGTGCAGTTTTTGATGTGGGCTGCCGAGCCAAAGATGGAAGTTCGGAAACGCATTGGTGTTGCTGCGGTGTTCTTCCTTGGAATCTTTGTGGTGGTGTCATATATGGCAAAACGCCGCGTATGGGCTGACGTCCATTAAGCGACAAGCTCCATTAAGGGGCTAGATATTGAAAAGAAATCACCCCGTTCTTGTGACGGGGTTTTTTCTTGCCCACTTTCAGCGCTGCGTGCAAGCAGGCGGCCGCATTAGTGGTTTAAATGGCGGGCTAGACGTTAAAGCGGAAATGGAACACATCGCCATCAACGACTTTATAGTCGCTTCCTTCGATGCGTAATTTACCAGCTTCTTTGGCACCGTTTTCGCCCTTACAGGCCAGATAATCGGCATAGGCGATCGTTTCCGCCCGAATAAAGCCACGCTGGAAATCAGTGTGGATTGCGCCTGCTGCTTGCGGTGCACTTGCGCCTTTAGCAACCGTCCATGCGCGTGCCTCTTTTGGGCCAACGGTGAAAAAGGTTAAAAGATCAAGCAAGCTGTAACCAGCACGAATAAGCCGCGCCAATCCGGCTTCTTCAAGCCCAAGTTCGCCCAAAAATTCGGTTTTGTCTGTCTCGTCAAGCTGGGCGATTTCAGACTCAATCGCGGCCGAGACAACCACATAAGCGGCGCCTTCGACAGCGGCCTTTTCGGCAACAAGCTGGCAATAGGCATTGCCGGTTGCGGCATCGCTTTCAGCAACGTTACAGACATAGAGAACTGGCTTTGCGGTCAGTAGCTGTAAATGGGGAAAGCGGGCGGTCTCGTCGTCGGTCAGGCTGGGGGTGCTGCGGGCAGGCTGGCCATCTGATAGATGGGCAAAGATCTTTTCCATAAGGGCTAGATCGGCCTTTGAGTCCTTGTCACCGCCCCGCGATTTTTTCACAAGCGCCGTCATCTGGCGTTCAAGCGAATCGATATCGGCAAGCATCAATTCGGTTTCAACAGTGGCAGCATCGCGAACCGGATCAACATCGCCATCAACATGCGTGATTTCGCCATCTTCAAAACAGCGCAAAACATGCGCAATCGCATCGACTTCGCGGATATTGCCAAGAAACTGATTGCCAAGTCCTTCGCCTTTGGATGCGCCGCGAACAAGGCCAGCAATATCAACAAATTCGAGATGAGTTGGAATGACGGTTTTTGAATTTGCAAGCTCGGCCAATGCGGTAAGCCGGACATCTGGTACCGCAACACGTCCAGTATTTGGTTCAATTGTACAGAACGGGTAATTGGCCGCTTCGGCCGCCGCTGTTTGGGTCAAAGCGTTGAACAGGGTTGATTTTCCTACATTTGGCAGGCCAACAATGCCACAATTAAATCCCATATCCGGTAAATCCTGTCTTTGGTTAATTTTGTTTTGATACGTCGCTGGCGTGTTTGTCTTTGCCGTTATCGCCTTTTGGCTGGGGTGCCGGTGCGAGATAGGAAACACGGCTCATAAAGCCGCCATCATCATGCTCAACAAGCCGGTCGGCTTCATCCGCCATTGCATCCAAAAGCGTTGGCAGCCAGCCCGTTTGTTCGTCACGGCCGAAATCAGCTAGAACCCATGATTTGACATTCATCGCCTCATGTGGGGAACGGCCAATGCCAATTCTGACACGCCAATAATCAACACCTATATGCCGGTCAATATCACGAAGCCCATTATGACCGCCATGGCCACCACCGGCTTTGACACGCAGCTTTCCAGCTGCAAGATCAAGCTCGTCATGGAACACAAAAATGTCATTGGTATCAATCTTGTGAAACCGCGCAATCTCGGCAATTGGTAGGCCGGATTTATTCATAAAGCTTTGCGGCTTCACAAGGATGATTTTTTCTGACCCGATGCGGCCATCACTAATCAGCGATGGCCCCCTTTTTTTCCACGTTGAACATCCGTGCCGGTCGGCAAGCCGATCAACAGCCAAAAAACCGACATTGTGCCGGTTCATGGCATAGTTTGATCCGGGGTTTCCCAGTCCTGCAAGTAGACGCATGATTGTCCCGTTCGGGTTGGATAGGCAAAAGCCTAGTCGTCAGATGCGCTATCTTCTGCGGCATCGGCGTCTTCGCCTTCAACAGTTTCGGCATCTTCTTCATCTTCATTCTTTACGCCGCCGCCAGGTGAGGCGATGGTCGCAATGGTGAAGTCACGATCAGTAATTGTCGGTGTAACGCCATCCGGCAATTCGATGGTGCTGATATGAACCGAGTCACCAATCTTCAAGCCGCTGAGGTCAACAATGATTTTTTCTGGAATTGCTGTGGCTGGACATAGCAGTTCGACTTCGTACCGAACAACGTTTAAAACGCCGCCGATCTTGATTCCAGGGCATTCATCTTCATTGATGAATTCAACAGCAACAGCAACAGCCACTTTGGCCGAGCCTGATACGCGGAGGAAATCCATATGAAGGACATTATCCGACACCGGATGAAACTGAATATCACGGGTTAGAACAGTATGTTTACCGCCGCCAACCTGAATATCTAAAAGCCGACCATAAATGCCGGGTTGATGAACAATCTTAGTGATCTCACGTGTCTCTAGGGTGATGCCCAATGGGTCCTTTTTGTCGCCATAAATGACGGCAGGGATTCGACCTGCACGGCGTACCGCACGGGCGGACCCCTTACCGACCCGTTCGCGCTGTTCTGCGCTAATGGTTGTATTGTCAGACATTGCTAACTCCTTTAAAAAACAATGCACCGCGCCTCCAGGGGTGCGCGGCAGCGGATTAATAGGCTTATTATCAGGAAAATACAAGCGTTTTTGTGCTTTCAGCGGTGGTTCACAAGGCCGCCTAGAACAGCGTCGAAACTGACCGTTCTTCATTGATCCGAAGCATGGCTTCGCCAAGAAGCGGTGCAATCGACAATTGCCGGATATTCCGCGCAACCCGAACCGCTTCAGTAGCCGGAATTGAATCAGTTGTGACAAGCGAATTTAGGGGTGAGGCGGCAACACGGCTAACCGCACCACCAGACAAAACACCATGTGTCACATAGGCATCAACCGAAAGCGCACCAGCTTTCATCAACGCGACTGCAGCGTTACATAACGTGCCGCCGGAATCGACAATATCATCAACCATGATGCAATGGCGGTCTTCGATATCGCCAATAATATTCATCACTTCAGAAACACCCGCTTTTGGCCGGCGTTTATCAATAATGGCAAGATCGGCTTCGAGGCGGCGCGCCAATGATCGCGCACGCACAACACCACCAACATCAGGCGATACGATCATCAATTTCGAGCCGTCATAGCGTTCTTTGATATCGCTTACAAAAACCGGTGCGGCGAACAGATTATCGGTTGGAATATCAAAAAAGCCCTGAATCTGCCCAGCGTGAAGATCAATCGTCAAAACCCGGTCAGCTCCAGCCGAGGTGATAAGATTGGCCAACAGTTTCGCTGAAATCGGCGTACGCGGGCCCGATTTACG
>CAJYBL010000084.1 GCA_913064995.1 uncultured Alphaproteobacteria bacterium | reverse complement strand
GTGTCACTCAATCAAGATATCGCACCAATCGCAGATATGTTGGCACCACTGAGCGAGATAACCACGCCCTATTCGCAAAAGGACTATATCACCATCTTTACCGAACAGCATGACTGGGATTGTAACTGGAAATGCCTGACCGAAAATTTCATGGAAAGCTATCATTTGCCTGTCGCGCATAAGGCAACGGTTGGCGCGCATTATGTGGTGAAAGACACCAGCTTTGACCGCCGTGGGCATTTCGAACATTTCACCTATCAGCTATTTACCAAATCAGATGGCGCACCGGTTGGTAATGCACATCCCGACAATCAAACCCTGACGGGTAAATGGCGCAATATTTCGGTGATGCCGACAGTGTTTCCGGGGCATATGTATGTTTTGGCACCAGATCATCTTTGGTATCTATGTTTACAGCCAAATGGGCATGATAAAGTATCGATCAAATATGGCGCGGCAATTGCGCCAGAGGTGTTGAGCGCCCAAACCGATAAACAAGCCTTCATCGCGAAAACCAAGGCGTTTCTCGATATTGTTCAGGTTGAAGATCGGGGGGTTGTCGAAGGCATTTATCAAGGTGCTTTATCACCGCTTGGCATGCCCGGGCCGCTTAGCTGGCTTGAGCGGGAAAACCATGAATTTACCCAATATTTGGCGCGCCGCCTTTGTGATTAAACCTACGTGATTAAGCCTGTTTTTCAGGCGTGCTGCCATGGCGGGTGACGAGATAAACCCCGGCCGATGCCATGAAAAAGCCAATGACGGTAACCGGGGTTAGCGGCTCGCCAAAGATGAAAAAAGCGATGATTGCAGTCACTGGCGGCACCAGAAATAACAACGATGTTGTCGCGGCAACGCTATCGCGTTTTATCAAAATCATCAAAATCACATAGGCGCCAGTTGAAACAGCCAATACTTGCCATGCAAGCGCAATCAAAAACGGCTCATTCCAGGTGATAAGCGGCGTCTCAATCGTTGCAATCAGTAACATGAAAAACAGGCTGGCGGCACTTGCCTGAATGATATTGCTTTTCAATAAGCCAATCGAGCCGCCAATACGTTTTTGCAGCAAAGTACCAGCCGTAATTGCAAGTAAACCAAAAACACAAGACATGATCGCAATCACTGGTGCATTGATCCCAAGCGATGGGAAAATTACGACAACAACCCCGGCAAAGCCGATAAAAATGCCAATCCATTGAATAAGGCGCGGTTTTTCACCAAATAGGAAAATTGCCAATGCGGTTGTCAGCAATGGCTGGGTTGAGACAATCAAGGCGGCCAGCGCCGCGCCAAGGCCATTGGCCATTGCAAAAAAGGTACTGCCAAGATAGGCGCCATGGATCAGCACACCAACAAGCGCAGTTTGCAAAACCGGATCATTTGACCGGTTTTTTTTGTCGCTGGCTTTTGCATCAACGGCCTTTGTTTTGTCCTTGTCTCGCCAAATCCAGAACCCAATAGCAACAGCCATGAAAATCAGCGCAACAATTGAAAACCGAACCGCCAGAAAGGCAAATGGTGTTGCATGTTGCACGCCTGCCTTGCCAGCCACAAAAGCCGATGACCAAAGAACAACAAAAATAATGGGTAAAAGAAATTGTGCCATTGATGGTTGGTTCCGTTCATTACGAAAGGCAAGACTGCCGCATAACTGCGGCAGATCGCTGCTTGGTTTCGAGGCTGGGTTATTCAAATCATGAAAGTGTGGTTTTACTGAGCCTAATATGAGCGAAAAATCTGCCTTTGGGCAAATATTAACTGACAATTGCATATTGCTTTATGTCAGGCCGCCTCCTTGCATAGTGGCAAACCGGCCAAAGCGGTATTTCAAAAACAGCCAGATCGCCGCATAACAGGCCAGCGGGATCAAAAGCTGCAGCATGGCGGCAACGCCTGCTGGCCCGCGACTGCCATTCGTGGCAAGGCTTACAGCTTCGACCGTGATCGTGGCAATGCGTCCACCACCAACAAAAACAGTTGGCAGATAAAGTGCTATGGAGACAGCAAAACCGATGAATAGCGCCGCGGCAATCGGCATGGCGAAAAGCGGCAAGTGAACGCTTAAAAAACGCCTCAATGGGCCAAGGCCAAGGCTACTTGCCACATGGTCATGCCGCCAATCCATCTGCGCAAAGGCCGGTGCCAGAACAAGCCATATATAGGGCAGAATGAAAATCATATGAATATAGATCAGCGCAGGCCAGCTACCGTCAATGCCAGCCCAGCTAAGCCCGATTTGCAGACCGAATAGAAAGCTGATCTGCGGCACAAGAAGTGGCAGATAAATGGCCGCCTGCAATAACCGGTTTCGCTGGATCAAATCTTGCCCGTGATAAAGCCATAAAAACACCACGCCAACCGCCAGAAATGTGGCGCTGATGGCCAGTAACCCGCTATTGATGATCAGTGGAAGATAGCTTGCCACATCCTGCCAGTGAAGCAAGCTGACGCTTGCTGGCAAGGCCGCCGGAAAAAACCAGCCCTTTGCAAATGACCATAAAAGCGCGGCAACAAGCCCCATCACGCCAATCAGCATTGGCAGAATGGCAAATAGCAATAAAAATCCTAACCAAGGATCGGCCGATTGCCCGCGCCAACCGCGCCAGCGGCAAAATCTAACAATCGCGCCAACCAGCCTTTCACCGTTCCACCACAGCAAAAGCGCAACCAGCACAAGACCGATTTGCCAGATGGCACCAAATGAGGCTGGCAGGCGGGTGGCAAGATCGGCATCATGAAAGCCGTTTAGCACCAGAATGGCCAATGGCGGCGGCAGGCTTGGTGCCAGCAATAACGCCATATCTACAACCGATAGGCTAAAGACCAGAACCGCAATAACCGGCAGTCTGATCTGGCGATATATCAATGGTAAAACCAGAAAAACCCAGCTTGCAAAGCGGCCATAGCCAAGCCCTGCACCAATGGCAAGAAGGCGTGCCAAAGGCAGGCTTACCGCGGCCGACAAACCAAGAAGAAGCAAAAACGGTAACTCTTTTGCCACCAGCCCTAAAATCAGCACAAGACCATAAGGGTCTGGCACCAGCCCCCAAGTTGGCGGCTGCTCAAGGCCGGTCAATGCTGGCGAGACAAGGCGCATAAGCCAGCCGGATGGGGCAAGCAGAAACACCAAACCAACGGCAATCGTACTATGCGGAACTGCCACTAACGGTCCGAGCAAGTGGCGCAACCGAAGCATCATTCGGCTGCCGGAAAAGGCCACTAGAATGACAAAACAGCCAGCAAGCGAGACAGCACTTGCCATTAATCCGGTTTTCAAAGATAGCCAGCTGGCAAGCCCAAGGCCGGGTGTTGCCAGAAAATGACGCGCCGCATCACCGGAAAAGTGGGTCCGCCCCAATGCTGGAAAATAGCCTGACGCTGGCAAAATAATCCCAATCAGCCCAAGCAATACCGGTAATCCGAAAAGCAGGGCAGTCAGCGCGGTCAGGCCGGTGATGGCGATATGTTGCCGGTTCTGGATGGCGCGCCTACTATTGGCCACTGGCATAGCGTTTGATCCATGCTGCCTCAAGACGGGGCACCCAGCTTGGGTGTGGTTCAGCAAGCGTGCGGCCCAGATCGGCATCACTTAAAGTGGCAATGCCGCGCGGTAGCTTGGTAAAGGCCATACGCTGGGCGTCAGATAATTTTGGCATCGACAAAACCGTTGGATCGCCCCAAATGGCTGTATCTGCTTTTTTCACCTGCGCTTCGGGCGATAGCATGAAATTGGCCACCAGCTTGGCCGCTTCGGGTGCCGAAGCATTGAAAGGAATGGCCAGAAAATGCACATTGGCAAGCGTGCCACCATCATGGATATAGGTGCGAACGCTATTCGGCAATTCACCCCGCGCAATCGCCGCCGAGGCATCAGCAGGGTTGAACGCAATGGCAATGTCAATTTCCCCATCACCAAGAAGCTGGCGAAGCACTGGATAATTTGCCGGATAGGCATTGCCCGCCCGCCATAGATTGGGTTTTGCCGTATCTAGCCAGTGCCACAAAGGCGCGGTAACAGCATCAAAATTGGTCTCATCGACGGGCTGATAAAGCGCCGAATCACCATTGCTAAGCTCAATCAAAATCTGTTTGAGAAAGGACATGCCAATGAAATCTGGTGGTTGCGGAAAGGTAAAACGACCCGGATTTGCGGCAATATAGTCAGCCAGTGCCGCGGCTGATTTTGGTGGGGTTAGCAGCCTTGCGCTATCATAGGAAAAGACCAGTTGCGCCCGGCCCCACGGGCTTTCTTTGCCATTGGTCGGTTCGGCAAAATCTGACAGGATTGCGGGCAAGGCCTTGCTGTCAGTATAGCGCCAATTTGGCAAGGATGTGACCCAAGGCCGGTCTTGCAAAAGACCAGCCCGCTTCATCGCGGCAAAATTTTCACCATTCACCCATAAAAGATCAATCGAGCCATCATTTTCGCGTCCAGCGGCCTTTTCGGCAAGGATTCGTGAAACGGCGCTTGCCGTGTCGGTCAATTTGACATGAACAAGGGTAATATCATGGCGATCAGCCAAGATTTGTCCGGCCCAGCTGATATAGCTGTTAATTTTGGCATCACCGCCCCATGCGTTGAAATAGACGGTTTGCCCTTTTGCTGCCTTTTGCAAATCGGTAAAATCATCGGCGTTGGCAGATGTGACAGCAAAGGCGAGGCATAATCCCGTAAATATACGGCGTGCAGCATGGTAAAAGCGAATTTTCTGCATGGTTTGATTCCTCATTGTCCTTTTGCATTTCGATCATAACCCGATCGCTGATAGCATTGTCGGGTCTGTTCTGTCACATTGCAATCATCTGTTCGATTCATTTTTTAAAGAACTGAAAAATCGGGTTTTGACCGCATATGTTAGAAGTTAACGCGCTCGAGTTTGGATTTGATTGGCCGCTTGTCACCGGCCTGTGTTTTTCGGTGCCAAAGGGACAGATTCGATTGCTGCATGGTGCCAGCGGTTGTGGCAAATCAACCTTGTTGGCGCTGATATCGGGAACGGAACTTGCCAAAGTGAATTGGGCGGGTGATATCAGGCTTGATGGCGTTGATATTGGCGCCTTGCCAGCGCATCGACGCCAAATTGGGTTGATGTATCAGGATGCATTGCTGTTTCCGCATTTAACCGTTGGTGAAAATCTGGCCTTTGGACTGGCACCGTCAATTCGTGGCAAAGCCCGCTATGAAGCGGTACAGGACGCGTTGGCAGCGGCCAGTCTTGATGGGTTTGGCCAGCGTGATCCGGCCAGTCTATCGGGCGGGCAGGCGGCGCGTATTGCCCTGATGCGCACTTTGCTGGCGGCGCCAAAGGCATTATTGATGGATGAGGCATTTTCCAGCCTTGATCCCGAGTTGCGCCATCAATTTGGACATTTTGTGGCAGATCAAATCAAGCTGCGGCAGATACCGGCGCTTCTTGTCAGCCATGATGTGGCCGATCGCCAATTTGCCACTGATCCGGTGCTGCAATTTCCGCAAAAGTGAGTTTTCAAGATCATGCCAGTTGATAACAGCCGTGACAGAGATGATATTATGCAAATGATGCAGGGCTTTCCGCCAGCTGCCAATCATCAGGTGCTGCTTGCCAATTGGCGCGAACCAGATATTGCCCGCTGGTCGTTTAATCATTTGCGGCAATTGCTGCCAACCGCGCCAATGCGTCCTGCCAACCTGCCAGCCGTCCTTGCCACCGCGCGCCAAGATTTGGATGATTTGTCTTTTCTGGATTCGCGCGGGGATCACCAGCAGCTTCACACTTTTCTTGCGGCCAGCCAAAGCGACTGTTTTGCCGTGATGAAGGATGGCAAGCTTGTCTATGACTGGTTTGGTGGATTTGGTGCGCCAGACCGCCAGCATATTGTCTTTTCCATCACAAAGTCGATGGCGTCACTTCTTGCTGGTGTTCTTGTCGGCGCCGGGGTGATTGATCTTCAGCGGCAAATCACCAATTACCTTCCTGAACTTGGCAATAGTGCTTATGCTGGTGCAACTATACGCCACCTATTGGATATGCAGATTGCATCAGATTTTCGTGAAGATTATCTGGATACAGATGGGGTTTTTATGGCCTATCGCCGGGCTTCGGCATGGAACCCGATCGAAGAAGGCGATCGCAATGACGGATTGCGCGACTTCCTGACCAAAATGCCGGCATCTGGTAAGGCGCATGGAACACATCATCACTATTGTTCGCCGCATAGTGATGTTCTTGGCTGGGTGATCGAACGAAGCGGCGGTGCCAGCTTTGCCGAATTATTCTCGCGCCATATATTGGCACCTTGCGGTGCTGTTCATGAGGCTTATATCAGCTTGGATACATTTGGCGCGCCGCGTGTTTCCGGCGGGCTATGCATTACAATACATGACCTTCTTCTTATTGGCCAGATGGTGTGTGATGGCGGCCGTTTCAGGGGTCAACAGATTGTACCAAAAAGCTGGATTGATGATATTTATCACCAGCATGACAATCATATCTGGTTGCAACAGCAAGATGGCCAAGGGCCACGACTTTTTGTAAATGGCAATTACCGGTCTCAATGGTACCGCCCTGATCAGAACAGGCAAATTGCCTGTGCGATCGGAATTCATGGGCAATGGTTATGGATTGACCGCGCCAAAAGGCTGGTGATCGTCAAAATGGCGTCAAATGGCACG